>JAYVFV010000140.1:0-4076 GCA_043772885.1 Flavobacteriales bacterium | reverse complement strand
GGGATTTGTGAAATGTTTTTCGATTTTAAGTTGAATAAATTTTATTGGGAATACAACGGAAATAAAACCTATGCAAAAAAAGAATATTTTAAACCAAGTGGAATAGCATTATCAGAGGATTTTGAAGATGACAATGACGTTCCTTTTTGATACTTAAACAATGGAAAAAATGAAAGATTTAAACGAAAAGCGGGAATTCAATAAGATAATTGAAAAAGCTCAAGCAAAATTGTTTTATGATTACACGAAGAAAAATAGAGATTATTTTGAGTTTGCTCATATACAACAATCTATTTCTTACGAAAAGAACGTTGAAGATACCTTAATTTTAAGCAACACAATTTCGGAATGGATTTTAAAATTAAAACCAGATGATAAACGAAAAAAGGAATTGGAGGATTTATTGCAGTCGGTTTGGCGTGTAATGGCTTATTGCCAAAATATTGAAACGGTAATAAAAGAATGTGTGTCGAGATACATCGTATCCGAAAAAAGAAACACAGAATTAGCATCGGAAAATCTAACGTTAAGATTGAAATTAGAACAATTAGAAAAATCATCAAAAAAAGAAATCGATGACCTCAAAAAAGAAATTGAATTCATTAATAAGCCTTGACAAAGCAAAAATGATTTGTCAGAGCAACGGAATAAAAGTTTATCCTATTTCAATTAGAAATAGTTGGTATATTCAAATTTCAATCAATGGAAAAATAAAAACCTTTGATAAGGAAATCGGATCGGGTGCAACACTAAATTCCAAAACTCCAATTCACAATAAAATTAATTGGGTTAAGGCTATTGAACAGACTATAATTTTTTACGCAAATAAAACATTGAATTATGAATAAAGAATTATCAAGCGGCTCGATTTTAGAATTGTTAAACATAAATTATGATTCTTTTGAATGGGCAAGGCAACAATTGGGAATCGTAGGTAAAAAGAATGAGCTTATAAATTATTATTGGTATTCCATTCAAGATTTAATTGATATTTATAACTTTGTTTACAATCGAAATCGGGTTATAATTTTGGATAGCAAAATCAATTTTAAAGAAATGAAATTATGAATGATGATTTTGTTTTAATACGTGAAATTACAATTGAAAATCCGCCAACGTTTTACCAAATAAAAAAAGTAGGTAAAAGCAAAGAAGCTGGATTTGATGTTTACGATAAATATTACTTAACTGCTAATTTATTTTTCAATAACAATATTTCTTTTCACGTAACATCTAAAATCGTTTATGACTGTAAATTGTTTCTACGCGAAAAAATTGGTTATTTGCCACCATTAGAAAAAATGCGACTGGAAATTGAAATACACGCATCGAAGCATATCGACTTAGATAATCGTGCTTACTTTTGGAAAAAACTATTACTGGATATTTTAAAAACACCGACATCAAAACAAATTATCAAGGCAGGAAAATATAAAAAGGAAGCAATTACATTGAATGTGATTTACGATGACAATACACTATTTATCGATGACATTCGGGAAACTTTTAAATTCGGAGGGAACTTTTTAATTTTCAGAATTTACGGACGTGTGAAATCGGAGCAGAAAGAATTGGATTTATTTTTCAAATAGAAAATATGACATCATTTAAAGAAAGAGCTTGTAAAATTTCAGGTATTGTTTGGAAACAATATAATTCTTTACAAAAATGCCAATGCGATTTGTGTAAAAAGGAACGCTCGTTACCTCAACAAAAGAGGTTTTATTCAATTCCGAAATTTAGTAAAAAAAGGCAAATAGAAAATTTGCAATATTCTGTATTACGGATTGAATTTTTAGGTAAAAGAGAAAACCAAACATGTCCGATTACAAAAAAGCAAACAGTTGAGGTACATCATACTTATTGTGGCAAGGATAGAGCGAGGTATTTTTTAGACGTTTCTACTTGGTTGGCAGTTTCTCGCGATGGTCATAATTGGATTCACGAAAACCCAAAAGAAGCTAGAGAGTTAGGATTTTTAAAATAATAAATAATAAATAATAAATAATAAATAATAAATTAATAATTATGAAACAAGGCAAAAGACGAACGTTTTCAATCTGTTTAACAGAAATCCCAAAGGAGCGAATTTTAATTCACGAGAACGGGAAAAAGTACTTAAATTTAGAAAGTTGGGACAATGACGGGCCTGATAAATATGACAATGATTTTTCTGTTCGTATTTCTTTGACAAAAGAAGAAATCGAAAAGAAAAAAGCAGGAGAAGAAGTTAAAAGTATTTATTTAGGCAATGGTAGGATTTGGGAGACAGTAAGTAAAGTCCATCAAGCAACACCCGAAGAAGTGGCGCAAATGGAAAATGAGGAAGAGTCGGATTTGCCGTTTTAATCTGTATTACATTTTCAAACCCACTATTTTAGTGGGTTTTTCTATTTAATGTAAAAATAATTTGCATTTTAGTAAAATAAATTTGTTTATGTAAAAATAATTTTAGTAATTAGCCGAATGAAACAATAACTAAACATAAAAATAAAATCAATGGCAAATCATTCAATTAATAAAACCATCGTTTTAGATGAGCTAATTACAAATCCGATAAAAGGTTCTAAAGACAAACTAAACAAGTCAATAGCCGAAAAGGTTTTAAAGGATGCAAAAAAGATTGAGAAGCAACAAATAAAGGCGGGTGCAGTTTGGATGATAAAGGAAAAAACCACTAAGTTAGTATTATCGAGGAATTTTAATAAAGCATATTTGGAGGGATTTAGATTAGTTATTAAAAATAAAAACATCAAAAAATAAAATAATTATGGTAAGCAAAACACCGTTCAAAACACCGAGAGAAAAAAGAATGAATAAATACTATATGTCGTTCTTAAATTCTAACAAAATTATTGACGAAATGTTTATTGAAAGATTTAAAAAACACGTCGAAGTTATCAGAAAAGAAAACCCAATTTATAACCAAAATTAAAATTTATGACAACTACCACAACACCGAAAACAGATTTGGAAATTTACCAATCTTTGAGAATTGAGGCTTTGGAGCGTGAACTTGCAAAAGCAAAGGAATTATTAAAATCCATTCACGATGATATTATTGCAATGGACGTTGAATTTATCGAATTAAAAGCCGTTTAAAATGTATTCAGATAGCGATAAAGAAAATTTAGCGCCTGATGATGTTCCAGAAAGAAAATGTCATCAATGCGGTGATCCAAGCGAAAAACTTTTCTGTTCAAAAGAATGTGAACGCGAATATGTTATTGACAACGAAACTGATTGATTTAATTCACGAATAAAAACACAAAACTATCTTTCGGTTAAACACGAAATTGAAAGGCAAAAAACAAAATTAAATTAATCACAAATGTAGCAATAGCGTGTAATTGCTGTTATAACTCGTTTTTTATGACTGTATTACAAGAATTAATCGAAATTATTAAAGACAAAAGAAAAGAAAGTGATATTTCAAATACACTTTTGAGATTTTGTCAAGTTGAAGCTGAAAAGCTATTAAAGAAAGAGCAAGATATCGCAATTAATTTTGTGCAATATTTAAGAGAAAAAGATGTCGTTTGTATATCACAAAAACAAATTAATCTTTTAACAAGTGGTAAAAAAATAAAGTCTTTTTCAGAACACTTAACTGATTTTAACGAAATGTTGTCAGCTTACGAGAATGTAGCCACTTGCGTATAACGTTCCTCAGGTTGTTGCAGTTGCAAATAATTAATCACTAAACATTACAAAAATTATGGATATAAATAAATTTATTGACAGTATAGAAAACGAACTATTTAATAGAATTAGAAATAGCAAATCAGATGCAGAAGCAAGAAGATTGCTAAAAGAACACCAAGCCTTGCAATTGCTACAACCTGATGTTAGTGTGCAAAGCAAACTGTTAAAGTGCCAATGTAAAAAAGACTAATTTACAAGATGCCTTGATGCTGACTTTAATCCTATGTGTGGAAAATGCGGAAAGGCACGTTAATTGCCACTAACGTCCGAGTGCTTGGCGATGTTGCCGAACCGAGAACGTGAATTGAAAATATAAATATGATTTAACAGCGTATTTTCCGCTGAAAAACTAAAAGGCAATAGTGCCAAAC
>JAYVFV010000139.1:0-4099 GCA_043772885.1 Flavobacteriales bacterium | reverse complement strand
TCCCGAAGGACAAGAACGATTGCGATTTTGTTTGCACAGTTACAATTCGGATACAGAAATTTCGGAAGTATTGCGATTGTTGAGTACTTTTGTTTTTAATTAATAAGTTATTACACAGAGTTCACAGAGGGTTGCACAGAGATGCACGGAGTTTTATTTTAATAGAAAATCTCTTTGTGAATCTCCTTTTCTCTGTGACCCGAGACCAAAGGTCGAACAGGCGAAGCAATCTCTGTGAAACAAAAAAATACAAGTGTTGCAATTGTTGAGTGCTTTTATTTTTTAATCCGTAAGTTATTACACAGAGAATTGCACAGAGAAACACTGATTTTTTTAATATAAATCCGAATGAAACAAAAATATATGGAAGATAGCTTTACATTAATTACTCGTTTTCAATATTCTTCCGAAGCTTTAATTTATAAAGGCAAATTAGAATCGGAAGGAATTGAAGTTTTTATGCGGGACATCAACACTATTGATTCCAATCCTTTGTACAGTAATGCCATTGGCGGTGTCAAACTTTTTGTCAGAAATGAAGATGTTGAAAAAGCCAACGCAATTCTTTCTCAAATCAGTGACTATTCATATGATGACAATAATCTATTGATAAAATGTCCTAATTGCAGCTCTGAAGTAGTGACTATGGAAACGTCAATCAGAAGCTGGAAAACATTAGTAAATGTTATTGTTTTGGGATTTTTAGCATTGTTATTTGAAAAACACAACTACAAATGTCAAAATTGTAAATTCGAATTCGATTAAAAATATTTAAAACCCTTGCGAACTTTGCGTAAAACTTTGCGAACTTTGCAGTTAAATAAAAACCATGAAACTATTTATAACTGGAATTGGAACCGACATAGGTAAAACCATAGCATCCGCTATCATAACGCAAGCGCTCGAAGCCGATTATTGGAAACCAATACAAGCGGGCGATTTAGATAATTCCGATAGTCATAAAATTCAACGATACATTTCCAATAACAAAACTACCATTCACGAAAACAGCTATAAACTCAACACACCAGCGAGTCCACATTTGGCTGCCGAGTTAGACGGAATTAAAATCAATCTAAAACAAATCGTCGAGCCAAAAACTAAAACCCATTTGGTTATTGAAGGTGCTGGTGGCGTTCTGGTTCCGTTAAACGACAGCGATTGTGTTATCGATTTAATCCAAAAAGACTATAAAGTCATCGTTGTTTCGCGTCATTATTTGGGAAGCATTAATCATACTTTACTAACCATTGAAGCGTTGAAGAATAGAAAAATAACCGTTTGCGGAATCATATTCTCTGGAGATGAAAACAAAGCGACGGAATCAATTATCCTAAAAAAAACAAATGTAAAACTTATTGGAAGAATCGAAAATGAACCTTATTTCGACCAAAATGTCATCGAGTATTACGCCGATAAATTTCGTGATAATCTTCTAAACTTATAATAAAAAAGAGGAAAGAAGCAAGAGAAAAGAACGTTTGTTATCTATATTTGCATACTAATTCATTTAGAGATAAAGTCTTTTTTCTATGCTCTATTTTCTATATTCTTCAAAAAATGAACCTTTCCGAAAGAGATAAAAAACACAACTGGCATCCCTACACCCAACATCAAACAGCACCTAACTTTCCGGCTATAGTAAAAGGAAAAGATGCTTTGCTGTGGGACGAAAACGGCAACGAATATATTGATGCGATTGCTTCTTGGTGGGTAAATCCATACGGTCATTCAAACAAAGTAATTGCCGACGCGATTTACAAACAACTCACCACTTTAGAACATGTTTTGTTTGGTGGATTTACACATCAACCTGCCGTTTTGCTTTCTGAAAAGTTAATGGAAATTTTACCCTCTAATCAAAAGAAAATTTTCTATTCTGATAATGGTTCAACTGCCGTTGAAGTGGCTTTAAAAGTGGCGCTACAATACAATTATAACATAGGAAGTACTAAAACCAAAATCATCGCTTTTGAAGACGCTTTTCACGGCGACACATTCGGAGCCATGGCTACCAGTGGCATTTCCTTTTTTACAGAAGCGTTTCAAGGTTCCTTATTGGAAGTTGTTCGAATTCCGGTTCCCACTTTCGGTAACGAAGAAAAAAGCATTCACGCTTTAGAAAATCTGGTTAAAACGAATGAATTTGCGGCTTTTATTTTCGAGCCGTTAGTGCAAGGTGCTGCCGGAATGGTGATGTATGCTGCGGAGGTTTTAGACAAAATGATTGCCGTTTGCAACCAAAATAGTGTTTTTACCATTGCCGATGAAGTGATGACAGGATTTGGAAAAACGGGTAAAACATTCGCGTCCGATTATCTTCAAAATAAACCCGACATGCTATGCTTGTCGAAAGCATTGACTGGCGGGACAATTCCTATGGCATTGACTACTTTTACTCAGAAAATTTTTGATGGTTTTTTAGATACAGATGTGAATAAAGCGCTGTTACATGGACATACATTTACGGCAAATCCGACAGGTTGTGCTGCTGCTTTGGCAAGTATTCAATTGTTACAATCGGATGTGATGCAAACCAACATTCGACGAATAAATATGTCCCATTTAAATTTTGAAAAAAAAATAAAAACACATCCAAAAGTTAAAATAACCCGAGTTCTCGGAGTCATTTTCGCTTTGGAAATAAAAACAGAAAACCAAGAAAGTTATTACGGCACTTTACGAAATAAACTATATGATTTTTTCATCGATAACGGAATCATTTTACGTCCAGTTGGCAACATCATTTACATTTTACCGCCTTATATCATAACTGAAAGTCAATTACAAAAAGTCTATTCTACTGTTGAAAAAGCACTTGAAATAGCATAACTCTTTATGGACTTCATAGAGCTCACTGAGAAATTACACAGAGGCTCACAAATAATTTTATAACTCCGTGCAACTCTATGCTTCCTTCGTACATCTTTGTGTAATAAAATGCATGAACCTTGCGAACTTTGCGTAAAACTTTGCGAACTTTGCGGTTAAACAAAAAGTGTTGAAAAACAAAATCGCCATAACATCATTATTCTCCATTTCTCCATTAGGAACTACTCCTGATGCTATTTGGCAAAATTATCTTTCGGACAGCACCTTAATTACAAAAAAGGAATTCGACGGTAAAAATCAATTCGTTGCTACGATTCCCTCTGAAATCAGAAAAGAAATTGAACACTTACGAAAATCAGCAATTAAATACAAAGCATTAGACGAAACCGTTTTATTAGCCATTTTAGTTTCGCGCCATGCCATTGCTAATGCTGGTTGGAAAGATGGTGATTCCTTCGGAATCAACATAGGTTCCTCGCGTGGAGCTACGCAATTATTTGAAAAACACCATCAAGAATTTCTTGAAACTGGCAAAACTGCCACCTTAACGTCTCCAACAACAACCTTGGGAAATATTTCATCTTGGGTAGCACACGATTTAAAAAACAATGGTCCAGAAATATCGCATTCAATTACATGTTCGACAGCTTTACATGCTGTTTTGAATGCAATTGCTTGGTTGCAATCGGGAATGGCGACCAAATTTTTAGTTGGCGGAAGCGAAGCTCCATTGACTGCTTTTACCATTGCTCAAATGAAAGCATTGAAAATTTATGCCAAAGAAGATTCGGTATTTCCTTGTAAGGCTTTCGATTTACAGAAAACGAAAAATTCAATGGTGCTTGGAGAAGGTGCTGCTGTTGCTTGTTTGGAATTAGGAGAGAAAGAAAATGCTTTGGCTTACATTGAAGGAATTGGTTATGCAACAGACGATATTGAGCACAACATTTCCATTTCAGATGAAGCGACGTGTTTTCAAAAATCCATGAAAATGGCGTTGCAAAATACAAATCCAAACGATGTTGATGCTATTGTAATGCATGCGCCAGGAACTTTAAAAGGCGACACATCAGAATACAAAGCCATCTTAAAAGTCTTTGGGGAAAATCATCCTATGCTGACTACAAACAAATGGAAGATCGGTCACACATTTGGCGCTTCCGGAATGTTAAATATGGAATTGGCAATTTTAATGATGCAACACAATCAGTTCATCGAAGTGCCTTTCGCAGTAAAACAAAAACCAAGAAAAGAAATTAAAAAAGTA
>JAYVFV010000138.1:0-4121 GCA_043772885.1 Flavobacteriales bacterium | reverse complement strand
AAAAAAACAAAAGATATCGATTTGATTCTTGGCGGACATACACACACTTTTTTAGACAAACCAGTTATCGAAAAAAACCTTGACGGAAATGATGTCGTAATCAATCAAGTAGGTTGTTACGGTTTAAATTTAGGAAGAATCGATTTTTATATTACCGATGATAAACAATTAGCGTCACAAGGCAGATCGATTATTGTTTGATTCTACAGCGATAACGTATTTATAAAAAGTAAAAAACGCCAATACATTAAGCACCATCGCTAAAGGTCGAATATATTCCAACATTATGGAAGCTAAATAATAGCGCTCTACATACACTACCATTTGCAATCCAAGAAACATCAATACCGAAATCATCAGTAGTGAATTTTGTTTATTGTCGTTTAAAGCGTAATTGCTAATGCCGATTCCGCCCAGTATTGCTCCCAGAATGTTGAGTAAAATCAACAATTCATAACTATTTTCGGGCACATCCGTAGAGGGAAAAAACAAATAAAAGAATATAGCTAATAATGGCATCGTTACTGCGACGAACAATTTTATATTTTTAATTTTAGACAAAACATAAACGTAATAAATCAGTAAAATTCGATGAATCGTAAAAGCTACTACTCCATAAAAAAGGCATAATGGTGTTTTCGGAATGAACAACACATTGGTAACCAACGAAAAAAACATGATAATAATAAAAAGTGGATTTTTCCTTTCGGAAGAAAAACAATACAGTACAATGAGTAAAAATGGAATTAATGGCTTGGCTAAAAATATTATAGCATTATTAGAATAATATTCGGAAACAACTTCAATTATAGCGTTCACAAAATAAATAATCGTTATAATCTTAACTATATTTCTTTTTATATCACTTGCCATTTGGTAAAATTAACGAAAAATAAATAAGAACTTTTTTTATTCTAAATTTATCATAGCAATAAAGTCATTTTCTGAAATTATTGCGATGTTTAATTGATTGGCTTTTTCTAATTTGGCTGGACCCATATTTTCTCCAGCAACAACATAATTAGTTTTAGCTGAGATCGAACTTCCTACTTTTCCGCCATTGTCTTCGATAGCTTTTTTTAATTCGTCTCGGGAGAATATTGAGAAAACACCAGATACCACAAAGGTTTTTCCTAATAATTTGGTCGTTGCGTTTGGATTGAACTTCTCGACAATTTCAAATTGCACTCCGAAATTTTTTAATCGTTCGATTATAATTTTATTGTTTTGATTCTCGAAAAATTCGATGACACTTTGCGCGATTCGTTCTCCGATTTCATCTACTAAAATTAAATCCATTAACGACGCTTGACTTAAATCATCAATGTTTTTATAATGTTTGGCTAATTTTTTAGCAACTGTTTCTCCGACATATCGAATTCCTAATGCAAATAATACGCTTTCAAATGGAATTTTTTTTGATTTTTCAATTCCGTTCACCAAATTTTCAGCACTTTTTTGCGCCATTCGTTCTAACGGAATTACTTGCTCAACAGTTAATTCGTATAAATCGGAATAGTTTTTTACCAATCCGTTATTGAAAAGTAAAGCCACAGTTTCGCCACCAAGTCCTTCAATATCCATAGCTTTTCTAGAAATATAATGTTGAATTCTGCCGATTATTTGTGGTGGACAGCCGTAAAAATTCGGACAAAAATGATTGGCTTCACCTTCTTTTCGGATTAATTCAGATTGACATTCTGGACAATGTATTATGTATTTTGTTGGATTTATTTGATTTCCTCTTTTGGCAACACCAATAATTTTCGGTATGATTTCGCCTCCTTTTTCAACAAATACTTCATCTCCAATTCTAATATCTAACTTCTCAATTTGATCAGCATTGTGCAATGACGCACGTTTTACTATAGTTCCAGCCAATTGAACTGGTTCTAAATTGGCAACTGGAGTAATGGCTCCAGTTCTCCCAACTTGATATGAAATCGAATTTAATATTGTTGTAACTTGTTCTGATTTGAACTTGTAAGCAATTGCCCAACGTGGCGATTTTGCTGTATAACCCAACTCTTGCTGATGATCAAAATTGTTGACTTTGATTACAACACCGTCTGTTTCATAAGGCAAATCATGACGAGAAAAATCCCAATAATCAATAAATTCAAAAACGGCATTTAAATTAGAAGCAAGTTTGGATTGGTTTGGGACTTTAAATCCCCAATTTCTAGCGGCTTCCAATCCTTCGTATTGTGAATTGAAAGAAAGATTATTTCCAATAATAAAATACAACAAACAATCTAATGGACGTTTGGCGACTTCGGTACTGTCTTGCAATTTTAAACTTCCTGATGCTGTATTTCTTGGATTGGAATAAGGCGTTTCTCCAATATCAATTAATTCCTGATTCATTTTTTCAAATCCCTTCAACGGTAAAATAATTTCACCACGAATTTCAAATCTAGGAGGATAGTTTCCTTTCAATTTTAGCGGAATGGACTTTATAGTTTTAATATTGTTAGTAACATCATCACCTTGAAAACCGTCGCCACGAGTCACAGCTTTCTTTAATTTTCCGTTTTCATAGATAATCGAAATGGATGCACCATCGTATTTTAATTCGCAAGTATATTCAACAGCAACATTTCCCAATACTTTTTGGATACGATTTTCCCAATCTACTAAATCCTCTTTCGAATAAGAATTTTCGAGAGAATACATTCTATTTTCATGAACAACTGTCGTGAAATTTTTAGTAATCATGCCTCCTACTCTTTGAGAAGGAGAATTTTCATCAAAATATTCGGGATGTCGCGCTTCTAAATCTTGAAGTTGTTTTAGTTTTTGATCAAACTCGTAATCGGTAATAGTAGCATTATCAAGTACATAATAATTATAGTTGTGAAAATTAAGCTCTTCACGCAAATCGAAAATGACTTTTTGAATATCCATAAACAAAAAATTGCCTATTGTATTTTAAGGTGCACTAAAATAGGCAATTAATTTGAAAGTTGAAATTTTATGACTGCAGAATACTGTTTATTTGAATATACAATTGACCATCACTTAAAATAGCTCCTTCGGTAATTAAGTTAAAAATAGCTTCGTTGCGATTGCCATCGTATTCTTTTTTGCCGAGATGCATTTCGACAGTTTCGGTAAATAAATTATCGCTCAGCCATTGTAATCCGGTTGCATTCATAAAATCAACTTTGGTAACTAACGCTTTTATAACTATCGATTGAATAAACTTTTCTTGACAATGAAATAAGAAGATGTGATTTTTAGAAAAGTGCTCTAAAAATTGAGACGTAGTTAAAACGCCTTCCCAAATTAAATCGGAGAAAACATCTAATTCTTGTTCGGCTATTTCTGGAGTGTTAGCTTTAATTGTATCCCATTCTTTCTTATCAATAGATTGCGTAGCTAAAAAATTAGCAAACTCTTGATGCAAGGATTCGAATTGTTCTTTGGTTAATCTTTTGTATTTCATTCCAGATTACTATTTGTTTTGGAGTCATGCTTACGCAAGCTCAAGTCATGTCATTGCGAGGAACGAAGCAATCCATTCCTTATAATAATTAGTGAAAATTGTTTTTTTGATGAGATTGCTTCATTCCTCCCAATGACTTCAAAAAAAAATCCCGACTTTACATCGGGACTTTTATATACTACTACGAAAAACTATTGCTCAGCAATAATCTCGTATGGTAATTCAATTACAACATCTCTATGAAGTCTGATGCTTGCAGTGTATTTACCTGTACGTTTAACCACTCCACTCGTGATGAATTTTCTATCAACTGACTGACCTGCTTTTTCTAAAGCTTCAGCAATATCGATATTGGTAACTGAACCAAATAATTTTTCTCCACCTGCTTTTGAAATAATCTTAATTTCCAATGCTTTTAATGCATCACCCACTTTTTTAGCATCATCGACAACTTTCGCTTCTTTGTGTGCTTTTTGTTTTAAATTTTCAGCTAATACTTTTTTTGCAGAAGGTGTTGCTAATGAAGCAAATCCTTGTGGTATTAAGAAATTACGACCGTATCCGTTTTTAACTTTTACTACATCGTCTTTAAATCCTAAATTTTGTACGTCTTGTTTTAATATAAGTTCCATGTTGTTGTCCTTATTATAGAAGTTTGGTTCCGTTTTATGAG
>JAYVFV010000137.1:0-38900 GCA_043772885.1 Flavobacteriales bacterium | reverse complement strand
GCTTCATCCAAAATCAAAATACATGGATTACTCACATACGCGCGTAAAAAAGCAATCAGTTGTCGTTGTCCTGAAGAAAGCATCACACCGCGTTCTTTGACATCAAAGTCATAACCATTTGGTAAACTCATAATAAACTCATGAACTCCGATTTTTTTGGCTGCTTTCAAAACTGTTTCTCTAGAAATCGTTTGGTCATGCAGCGTAATGTTATTGAAAATAGTATCGGAAAACAGAAAAACATCTTGTAAAACAATGGCGATTTTTGTACGCAGACTTTCCAGAGTAAAGTCGTTGATGTTTTGATTGTCGATGTAAATCGCACCCGAATTGATTTCGTAAAAGCGATTTAATAAATTGATAATTGTTGATTTTCCTGCTCCCGTTGCTCCGACAATGGCAATAGTATCTCCAGCATTTACATTGAGATTGATGCCTTTTAGCACTTCTTCGTCTTTGATATAACTGAAACGTACATTTTCAAAACGGAGGTGCCCTTCGAAGTGTTTGGCGATCGCAGTTCCGTTTTGCTGGACTTCAATTTCGGAATCAATGATGTTGAAAACGCGATTGGCAGCTATCATTCCCAGTTGCATTTCATTGAATTTATCGGCAATTTGACGCAGTGGATTGAATAGCATTCCGATGAACATGGTGTAAGAGAAAATATCTCCTTTTGTAGTAAATGTATCGCCTCCAATAATATGAAAACCGCCATAAATTACAATTGCCCCGAGTGTTAATGAGGAAATAATGTCGGCAATCGGAAAGAAAATAGAGTTGTACAAAATGGTTTTTATCCAAGCAACATTATGTTTTTGATTGATTTCTTTGAACTTTTCATGTTCGATAGTTTCCCTATTGAAGAGCTGCACGATTTTCATTCCGGTTACACGTTCTTGCACGAATGTATTTAAATTGGCGACTTGTGTGCGCACTTCTTCAAAAGCGATTTGCATCTTTTTTTGGAAGATTCTGGTAATGTAAACTAGGATTGGCATGGCGATAATTACAATCCACGATAAATGCCAATTCATATAAAACATGAAAATCAAAACGGCAACCATTTTCAACAAGTCACTGATAATCATAAACAAACCTTGACTAAAAATACGAGCAATTTGTTCGATATCGGAAACCGAACGTGTGACTAATTGTCCGACTGGCGCGTTGTCGAAATATTTCATTCTAAAACTCAACATGTGTTTGAAGAGTTTGGTACGGATGTCTTTTATAATATCTTGTCCCAACCAATTGGCCCAAAAAACAAAGTAGAATTGCGTTAAAACCTCTAATAGCAATATAATTCCCATTAAAGTAACGTAGAATAGGAGTCCGTTTTTATCTTTAGGTTCAATGTAGCTATCGACAGTTTGCTTAAGTAAATACGGACGCAATGCTGCAAAAGCGGCTAAGGAAATGGCGAAAAAGACAACACCGTTAAACCTATTTTTATAAGGTTTGGTATATTTTAGTATTCTTTTAAAAAGATTCGTATCGAATGCTTTTGCTTTCATTCGTTATTTAATATTTGTTTTTTATTGGTCTCATGCAGTCGCTTCGCTCGTGTCATATTTTATGCTTTAAGCTATATTCTGCCTATAGCATTAAGAAATTCGTATTCAATTTTGGTTAGATACAATCCGTGTGCGGGAACTGAAAAACCAGCTTGATTGCGATCTTTACTTTTAATAATCGTTCGGAAATCTTTCAAGGTTATTTTTTCCAATCCAATGTAAATCATTGTTCCTACTATAGCACGCACCATATTCCTTAGGAAACGATCGGCCGAAATAGTAAAAATCAGTTCCTTTTCATTTTGTTGCCAATGCGCTTCGTAAATTTTACAGTTGAAGGTATTGACATCGGTATTGACTTTAGAAAAACATTCGAAATCGGTATATTCAAAAAGGACTTTACACGCGTTATTCATTTTTTCAATATCCAATTCGTTTTGGTAGTACCAACTTCCACTGTTTTCAAAAACATCTTTTTGCTTGTGAATGCGGTATTCGTAAGTCCTTTTTATTGCATCAAAACGTACATGTGCCTCTTCGTGGACTTTATGGATGTTGAAAATGGCAATGTCTTTTGGTAAAAACGAATTGAGTTTGTGGACCAAATGCGGCATATCAATTTCGGAATCAAAATCAAAATGCGCAAACATTTGTTTCGCGTGAACTCCGGTATCAGTACGTCCGGCTCCAACAACATCTATGGTTGTTTTTAAAATAGTGGATAATGCCTTGTTTAGTGTTTCCTGTACAGAAGTAGCATTGGGTTGGTATTGCCAACCGTGGTAATTTGTTCCGTTGTATGCTAGTTCGATGAAGTATCTCAAAATTTGTTGATAGTTGTAGGTTGTAGGTTGTCGTTTGTCGGCAACTTGACAAAGTTACGAAGGTTTTTAAGTTTGATGAGCAAAGTTTTGATAATTTCGTTTGTTATCTTTGTCTTTATTCCGATTATTCGAATGTTCGATTTTTCGATCTTTCGAACAATCCAAAAATCGAACAATCCAAAAATCGATGAAAAAGATTCTCTTACTTTCTGATACTCACAGTCATATTGATGAAACTATTTTAAAATATGTCCGTCAAGCGGATGAAGTCTGGCATGCTGGCGATATTGGCGATTTGACAGTCACTGATACCATCAAAATGCTAAAACCATTGCGCGCTGTTTACGGAAATATCGATGACGATAAAGCCCGAATGGAATTCCCTTTAAACAACCGATTTCTATGCGAGGGTGTTGATGTTTGGATAACACATATTGGCGGTTATCCTGGAAAGTACAATCAAACGATTCGAGAAGAAATAAAAAAAAATCCACCGAAGTTATTCATTTGTGGGCATTCACATATTTTAAAAGTCCAGTTTGATAAAACGTTGCATTTGTTGCATATGAATCCGGGTGCGTGTGGCATATACGGATTTCATCAAGTACGCACGATGTTGCGTTTTGAAATTGAGGGCGATAAAATTCAGAGTTTAGAGATTGTTGAGATAGGGAAGAAGTAGTTTTCAGTTAAAAGTTTCACGTCTTTTCCGCGCAGGCGGAAATCCAATGGATTCCCACATCCGTGGGAAAGACGCAGTGCTATAAAGACTGCGTTAGGGATTGAGGCGGTATCCTTTTTGAGGAACGAGAAAAGATAGAGACGAAAGCCCGGCGCTTGCGCAACGCCAAAAAAAAATCCGAAACTTTCGCTTCGGATTTAACGCACTAAATAAACTAAGTTTATAGGTTTATCTCAATCGGTCCACAGATTTTACGAGATCTTCATCCTTTTTGATAGCTTTGTTGGCCAAAACTAGCATAACGATAGAAATAATAGGTAAGAACATCCCAATACCTTTCTCAGAAACTAACGCTGTTCCTCCAGATACATTTAGTGAATGATATACAAATAATCCTAATAAAATTAAATTCAATATGATATTCAATCTGCCAAAAACAAATTGTTGTTGTCTCTTTTTAAATGAAATGATACTCAACAATGATAAGGTTGTACTTAATCCAAACAAAATTGAATAACTCATGTTTTGCATAAAGAAGATTTCTTTTCCAGCTTCTTTCCATAACGGAAAAACAAACGGAAGAACTCCTGTTGCAATAAATGCGATTATCAAATAAACGGTCTGAATTCGTTGTAACATTTTAGTGTTATTGTGGAGCAAAAATATATTTTCTTTTTTATAAAAACTATTGCATGAAAGAAAATTATTCGTATTATTGCATAACAATTCCGTAAGTACTTCAAAAACACGGACATCCCAAAAGAAAAAATCACTACACATTAAGTATTGTAAATCCATTTTAAAATATATATAAACATTTATGTTTGATAGTTCTGTATTAAAAGAAATGAAGCTGTCTGAGCTTCAAGACATTGCCAAACTGGCTAAAACCATAAAATTTAACGGCGTAAAAAAAGAAGCACTAATTGATATGATAGTAGCGCATCAGGCGATTACTGCTGGTGAATCTTCTGTTGATAAAAATGAAGCGGTTGTAAAACATCCGAAAAATAAAAAGGGTGATAGTAGTGAAGCTAATGAAGAAATAGAGTCGGACGATAGACCTAAAAGAGCCCGAATTGCAATTGAAAAAAAGATAATTGTCCCTAAAAAGAATAAAGATTTATTTTCAGATGATAAAATGTCTGAATATAATGAAGTAGAAGAAGAATCAGTTGAAAAATTTGAAATTCCAAATAAGAATTCTAATTTCAAGAAAAAGGAAAAGTATATAAAGCCAAGTATTGTTTCGGAAGAACAACCAGAAATAGAAGTAAATCCACAAGAGTCCTCCGAATCGACAATTGAAGACTCAAACAATAACGAACAGACGGAGCAAAATCAAGAGCAACAATTTCAAAAGCCTGTAAATCCCAATCAAAAGCACAAGCAAAATAATCCAAACCAAAATGGAAATGGGAACGGGAACCAAAACCCAAATCAAAATCCCAACTTCAAAAATAAAAAAAGCAATAATTTTAGAGATTCCGATTATGAATTTGACGGAATTATAGAAAGTGAAGGCGTTTTAGAAATGATGCCCGACGGATATGGTTTTTTGCGTTCTTCCGATTATAATTATTTAGCGTCACCCGATGATATTTATTTGTCGACTTCTCAAATTCGTTTGTTCGGATTAAAAACGGGTGATACTGTGAAAGGTGTGGTGCGTCCTCCAAAAGAAGGCGAAAAATTCTTCCCTTTGGTTCGGGTTTTAAAGATTAATGGTCACGATCCGCAAGTCGTTCGAGACAGGGTTTCTTTTGAACATTTAACGCCGTTATTTCCTGAAGAAAAATTCAATTTGGCAGGTAAAAACGCATCGATTTCTACTCGAATTATTGATTTGTTTTCCCCTATTGGAAAAGGGCAACGTGGTATGATCGTCGCCCAACCAAAAACAGGAAAAACGATGTTATTGAAAGACATTGCGAATTCTATTGCAGCCAATCATCCCGAAGCGTATTTAATTGTATTGTTGATTGATGAACGACCAGAAGAAGTTACCGATATGCAACGAAGTGTTCGCGGAGAAGTGATTGCTTCTACTTTTGATGAACCTGCAGATCGTCACGTTAAAGTGGCAAATATCGTTCTTGAAAAAGCAAAACGTTTGGTTGAATGTGGTCATGATGTAGTGATTTTATTGGATTCGATTACACGTTTGGCAAGAGCTTACAATACAGTGCAACCTGCATCTGGCAAAGTGTTAAGTGGTGGTGTTGATGCGAATGCGCTGCAAAAACCAAAACGTTTCTTTGGAGCGGCACGTAACATTGAAAACGGTGGTTCGTTGAGTATTATCGCAACGGCATTAACCGAAACTGGTTCTAAAATGGACGAAGTAATCTTTGAGGAATTTAAAGGAACGGGTAACATGGAATTGCAATTGGACAGAAAAATCGCCAACAAACGTATTTTCCCTGCTATCGATTTGACCTCTTCAAGTACGCGTCGTGACGATTTATTGTTGGATGAAAAAACCATTCAGAGAATGTGGATTATGCGTAAATATCTTGCCGATATGAATCCGGTTGAAGCGATGGATTTCATCAACGACCGCTTTAAAAAGACTAGAAATAATGAGGAGTTTTTGATTTCGATGAATGATTAAAATCTGATATCATTATAATATAAAAGTCCCGATATATCGGGACTTGTTCATTTTATGAGACTAAATTGGTTACCACGAATTGCACATATTTTCACCAATTTATTTTGTGCAAATTCGTGCAATTCGTGGTAAAACATCTGCTATTTTGCAGCCAAATAACGTTCTGCATCCAAAGCTGCCATGCAACCCGTTCCAGCAGCAGTTATGGCTTGTCGGTACACGTGATCGGCAGCATCGCCACCAACAAATATACCTGCAACATTGGTTTTAGATGTCCCAGGAACATTTACAATATAACCTGTTTCATCCAATGTTAAATAGTCAGCAAAAATATCAGTATTGGGTTTGTGGCCAATGGCTACAAAAAATCCAGTAGAGGGAATATCAAAAATGTCACCAGTAGTTTTGTTCTTTGCTTTTACAGCCGTTACTACTTGTCCGTCACCTATTACTTCAACGGTATCGTGATTCATTAAAATGGTGATGTTTTCTGTTTTGCGAACGCGTTCTTCCATAATTTTAGAAGCTCTGAATTTTTCGCTTCTAACTAGCATCGTAACTTTGGTACACAGTTTTGAAAGATAATGTGCTTCTTCACAAGCCGAATCGCCAGCGCCTACAATTACGACTTCTTGATTTCTATAGAAAAATCCGTCACAAACCGCACAGGCAGAAACACCGCCGCCAGTTTGTAAATAATGTTGTTCAGAAGGTATTCCTAAATATTTTGCTGTTGCTCCGGTAGAAATGATTACGGTTTCGCAATGCATTTCTTTGGTATCGTTAATCCACACTTTGTGAATGGGGCCAGAAAAATCGACTTTCGTAGCCCAACCATCGCGAACGTCGGTTCCAAATCGTTGCGCTTGTTTTTGAATACCTATCATCATTTCTGGACCTGTTATTCCTTCTGGATTTCCAGGCCAGTTTTCGACTTCATTAGTGGTAGTTAATTGACCTCCGGGTTGTGTTCCTTGGTACAAAACGGGATACATATTCGCTCTGGCGGCATAAATTGCAGCTGTATAACCAGCGGGACCAGAACCTATTATTAGGCATTTTACTTTTTCTATTGTATCAGACATGATTAAAAATTTAGCTTCGCTCAGTTCAGTCATATGACCTTGAGTGAATGGCAAAGGTAAGTTTTTAAATAAAAAAAAGAAACCAATGTTACATTGATATTTACGATTTTATAATATAGCCAATTTATAAGTAAAAAAGTTTTTATTTAATCAATAATTACAATATATTTGCATCCGCTTTCGGGGTGTAGCGTAGCCCGGTTATCGCGCCTGCTTTGGGAGCAGGAGGCCGCAGGTTCGAATCCTGCCACCCCGACCGATAAAAGCCGAACAATTTGTTCGGCTTTTTTTATGTATTGAAACGAGCCGAAAGTTCCTTTCAGGGTGAAGTGAAATCAATAAAAAAAGGAAAAGCGATAACTTTTCGGCTTTGTCGGGCAACTTAAGCTAAATCAGGATCACGCCAGTAATCCTGCTTTAAACCGAAAGTTTCACTTTCGAAGCTAAGTGAAATCCTTAAAAAATACATATGAAGATTGCATACTTTTGTCGCACGCCCGATATGTACTCTTGTCAATATCTACTTGTTTAAGCATAATAATGCAACTTTTCATCAGGATTGTGCAATGCTTTTTTAAAAAAATGGCAGCAAATTTACATAAGTAAAATTCAAGCAAAATGAAACTAAATGACGATCCTGAAGATGCCCACGTTACTTCCGGCAAAAACATTAGTTATTGGACGGATAGTCTAAATGCTAATGAGTATAATCGTTTACAGGAAAATTTAGAAACGGATGTAGTGATTATAGGGGGTGGACTCGCAGGATTGAGTGTCGCTTACTGCTTGATGCAATCTGGAAAAAAAGTAGTATTGGTTGAAGATGGAGAAATAGGAAGTGGTGAAACAGGAAGAACGACAGCACATTTAGTAACCGCCCTTGATGATAGGTATTATAATTTCGAAAAAATTTTTGGTGAAGAGAAAACAAAGCTGATTGCAGAAAGCCATCAGTTGGCAATTGATTTTGTTGAGAACACGGTAAAAAAAGAAGAAATCAATTGTGGATTTGAACGTATTGACGGTTTTTTGTTTTTACATCCCTCTGATGAAAAAGATTCCCTAGAAAAAGAATTGGAAGCTACCTTAAAAGCAGGAGTCCAGATATCATTAATAGATGAAGTGCCCGGTTTACTAAAAAAACAAAGAGGATTACGTTTTATGAATCAGGCGCAGTTTCATCCCTTAAAATACTTGCAGGGTTTATGTAAAGCTATCGACAGAGACGGTGGTGCAATCTATACCAATACCCACGCTTCCGAAATAAATCATGAAGGCATCACCACCGCCGACGGCTTTACAGTAAAAGCGAAGCATGTAGTAGTTGCTACCAATAGTCCAGTGAATAATCTTTTTACCATGTTCGAAAAACAATATGCGTATCGCACCTACGTGATTGGTGCACTGGTAAAAAAAGATTTGCTTCCGAAAACACTTTGGTGGGATACTGGTGATTTCGATACTAATTCTAACGTTCCACCATATCATTATGTGCGTCTGTCTCCTTACAATGAGAAGTATGATCTGCTTATTAGCGGTGGTGAAGACCATCCGACTGGCGATACAAGCAAAACCGAAATTCCCGAGGAAAATAGATACCAATTAGTTGAAGATTGGACACGTGCCAACTTTCCTATAGAGAAAATTCTTTATAAATGGTCAGGTCAGGTGCTTGAACCGATGGACGGTATTGCCTTTATTGGCCGAAATCCCTACGATCACGATAATGTTTATATTGTAACCGGAGATTCAGGAAATGGTATGACGCATTGCTCCTTTGCGGGTTTATTGATAACGGATTTAATTAATGGAAAAGAAAATAAGTGGGAGAAGCTGTACAGCCCTTCTCGTTTTACACTTAGCGAAAGTACTCCGATCATCTCACAAATGGTAAAAGAAACCCTTTCCTATCTGAAACAGTTGCCCAATTTTAATGGCACATCAGCGTTGTCAGCTATAAAAAATGGTGAAGGAAAAATTGTGGATATGCTGGAAGAACAATTCGGCGTTTACCGCAATAAAAAAGGAGAGTTAAGTATTGTATCGGCAAAATGCACGCATTTAAAGTGCAGTATTGTTTGGAATGCCGATGAATTAAGTTGGGATTGTCCTTGCCATGGAAGCCGCTTTACCTATGATGGAAAAGTAATTAATGGTCCGGCTAATTTTGATTTACCAACTTATCAATATAATGAAACTGAAGATAACCTAGAAAAAAAATAACATTATGGAAACAATATATGCAGCAATAGCTATTCTAGGTATGACAGCAATAATAGGTATGTATTTGTTGTCACTTGTGTTGCGTTCTAAAACTACTCCGACAGGAATAGCTGTTCTCCACGGATTATTAGCTGTGACAGCGGTAATTCTGTTGATAGTTTATTGTTTCAGAAATACCACTGGTCCAAAGGAAAGTATCATCGTATTTTTGATTGCTGCAACTGGCGGGATTATAATGGGTTACCGAGATATTACAGGCAAATCTGTCCCTAAATGGCTCGCTGTAGTTCATGGTTTAATTGCGATTGTCGGATTTATACTATTACTTTGCTTTGCTTTCTGCTAATTGTTCGTCGTCGGATTAAATACTCTATTTTAATTGCTTTTTTATCAGGACTGCACTATCAACAAATCGTTTCATTTCTATTTTTGGTTCGCCGTATAATTGAATTTCAGATTTGCCAGCGGCATCAATAGTAACATTTGTTTTGACATTAATACTACCATTGGAATAACCTTCCGTTGTGATGTTACCACTTAAAACTGCTAAATTTTTTCCGATGAAAGCAGCATTGTTATCCAATCTAAGTTTTAAATTGGCCACATCACCTTCAACATTCGTTTCGCTTTTTTGATACATATCTACTATCAAATCAGTAGCAGTAATCAAAGCTTTAATTGAAGCATTTTTACTTAAACTTATAGTTACTTTTTCTGATTTTAAGTTTAATTCCGCTTTTGATTTATCAGAACAGTCTAAATTAAAATTCGTCGTTTTTGCATTCAAAAATAAACTGGCATAATCATAACTTCTAAAGGAAATATTCTCTATTTCGATATCAGATAGCGATGTAACTTGTGCTTCATTTTTTGCTACTACCAATTTAAAATCGGATGTGTATGTTATTCTGACACTTAGTTTTTTTGCGCTAAAAATGTCTTTTAAAGTTGTTAATCGTAAAGTACTTCCGCTAAGGGAAAAATCAATAACATCGTGGAGATTGTCGTCGGCTTCGATTTCGATTCCACATTCGGAACCTTTGATAAGCATCACTTCTATGTTGTCATTGACTTCAATTCCGGTAAAACTTTCTATTTGTTTTTGTTCTATGGTTACAATTTTAGAACCTTTTATCTTGTCTTTTTTTTGACCAAAAGACAGTGATGTTACCATTAATAGTGCAAATAAAGCGATTGATTTTTTCATATAAAACTTTTGATTTTAGTCTGTCAAATTTATAAAAAAAAACATCCCAATTTTCATTGAGATGTTTATTGAATTAATTTTTTGAAACGTCACCGCCAGAAGTTTCTTCTTTGGTAATGTTCTTCGGTGTTCCTTTATAATTTATAGAACTTCCACTGGAAGCTTTTGCATTTAAGTTGACTAAAGGATGTACAGTTGTTGAACTTCCGCTGGATGATTCTGAAATAATTTCGTTGGCAATTAAATTATCGGCATTAATTTCACTTCCGCTTGAAGATGCTGTAGTTAGTTTTAACGTTTTTCCAGTTAAAGTCTGTTCACTTCCACTTGATGATTCTGTTGTTACCGTATCGTATTCAAGGGTAACTTCAATTTCGCTTCCACTTGATGATTTTACAGCAATACTGGTTCCTTTTAAAGTAGCGTTAGTTTTAATATTGGATCCGCTTGTCGCTTCTAATCCCTTAATTGTTGGCATTTTTACTTTTACTGTCATTGATTCGGCAAAGTCGATACTTTCATCTGTAGAAACAACTAAAACGCCATTCTCTACTTTTGTTGTAATGTGTTTGATGATGTTGTCATCGGCTTCTATTTCGATTGCTACATCATTGTCTTGTTCGACAACAACTTCAATTCCGCTTTTTACTTCAATTTTTGTAAACGATTCGTTGATGGTTCTTTTTTCGGTAATTACATTTCCGCTACCATCAATTCCGCTACCTAAATCGATATCTTTAATATGACAGGACGCAAACAATACAGCAATAATTACGGCAATAATTGCCTTGGTACACATAATTACAAATTTTATCATGATTATTTAGTTTTAATGGTTATACCTTTGTCATCAATTTTTACACTTTTAACTTCTTTTTTGTCTTCGGTAGAGGTACCTCTTTTTATCAAAACGCCATCTTCATTTAACTGAATGGTAGCTGTCGAATCTTGCTCGGTTTCGTTGCCTTCTACATTTTCATAATCAGCAGGACAATTTAAGCAATTTAGCATTGTGTCGTCCATTTTATAAACGTAATTCTCTGAACTGTATTGAATATCAAACGAATCATTGCTACTGCGATCATAATTTTCTAAGCTGTTGTCGGGCTTCACTAATGTTCCTTTAGGCAAGTAAATGAATAATTCAACGTGTTGATCTCTGAATTTGTTTCCAACTTCAGTTAGTAAATAATTGTCTAAAATTAATTGATTTCCTTGAATTTTATAATCAAATTTAATTTTTTCTGCTCTTTTTTTAGCTTCTGCAGGCGATTTTCCATGAGCTAATTTTTCGATTTGAAGATAAGGTAATGCTTCATCGGTTCTCATAATTTCGATAGTCACATTATTGGAATAGATTACTTCTTTGTTATTTTCATCTTGTGTAAGCCACAAATCCTTATGCTCGTTGTAATTTTTAGAATAGAAATCGTTGTTTTTGAATTTTATAAATAAAGTGTCAGTTGGATTGATATTTAGAACTTCTTTCTTTACTTCTTTTCCATCATAAGCAATTTGACTGGCTTCTTTTACACCTAAGGAAATTACAATTCCAACCGCAATAATCCAAAGTCCTAACAAGCTGTATTTTGCTACGCTGCCAATTGATTTCAATTTAGTTACTAATAATTTTAATCCTAAAATTAAGATAAAAAACACTGGAATTCCAGCTGCAAAAAGCAACAATATTCCTTGAACCCAAAGTGGCGTTTCAAGTCCAATTGGTGTTTGAATATGATTAAAAATAGTGTTTTCCGGTAACGATGATGAGAACATCAAAAATACAGATCCAATACAAATTGACAATAACATTATCGATGAAAACACTACGATTAATGCGCCTAAAACTTTAGCAAAAGCGCCAAATATTGCAGAAAAAGCGTCGCCAATTTTATTACCAGCGTTTTCGGCTGTTGCTTTAACTTGGTTGCCCATTTTGTCATAATCCGCATTTTTTATTTTGTTCGATACGCTTTCAAACTCTTCTCTTACCTTTTTTTCAATATTGGAAATGGTAACTGGTTCGCCCGTCATTTCTAATTTTTCAGTAGTAGTGACTGCTTTCGGAGTGATGATCCACAAGATGATATATGCCAATATACCTGAACCACCAGCCCAAACGAATAGTATAAATAAGATTTTTATCCAAATTGAATCCACACCAAAATAATGTCCAAGTCCGGTACAAACACCACCAATTAGACCTTTATCTTTATCACGATACAATTTTTTTCTTCTTGGTGAAGCAGTAAAACTACCTGATTTAGCTTCAGAACCATCATCATCGATTCGGTAATCTTCTGGTTGTCCCATTACTTTAACCACTTCATCAACATCTTTTAAATTGATAACATGTTTGTCGCTTTTTTGTCTTTCGGAAAAAAGTTCTGCCACACGCATTTCAATATCTTTCATGATTTCTTCATGTCCAGAAGAATTCGATAAGGAACGTCGTATTGCGTCAAAATAGCGTGTTAGTTTTTGGAATGCATCTTCATCTATGTGAAAAATTAAACCACCTATATTAATATTTACTGTTTTGTTCATGATTGTTATTTTTGATTGGTTATAATGTTTACAGCATCAGACAGTTCGGTCCAAGTGCCATTTAATTCAGTTAAAAATGTTTTTCCTATTTCAGTTAATTCGTAGTATTTTCTAGGAGGTCCTGAAGTTGATTCTTCCCAACGGTAATTGAGTAAGCCATCATTTTTTAGTCTTGTCAATAGCGGATAAACGGTTCCCTCTACTACAAGCAATTTTGCGTTTTTTAAAGTGTCTAATATTTCAGAAGTGTAGGCTTCTTTATCTCTTAATACCGATAAGATGCAAAACTCCAAAACACCTTTTCGCATTTGTGCTTTTGTGTTTTCAATGTTCATAATTCGATTTTTGTTTTTTAATTAAACGGTTCATTTTCTGATTTGATCTGAATTTGGTTCAGATTCTTTGATTGTTGATGATTGCTCCTTCAGTTCGCCTTTGGCTCGTGTGATATTATTTGAAAAAAGATATGCTTAACGGATATTTATACTGTTCGCCGTTTGATGCTTTTACAGCACCATATATTATTAAGATAAATTCAATTACTTTTAAAAATCCAAAGATAATAAGTGCAGTTATAGCCAAAATTACGATACCTGTAATGTTACCTGTATTAAGATTTTCAAGCACAAAATCATGGTGTGTGAAAGTTCCTTCAAACGGAATATTTTTCAATACTGTAAAAATTAAAATCGGAATAGAAATTAGCAATAAAATTAATGTGTATAAAAACATACTCAATTGAAAATTCAATACTTGTTTACCGTTATAGTCTACAAATTCCGATTCGTTCTTTTTCGAACTCCAAATAATAATTGGAAAAATATAATTGCCAAACGGAATTATATATTGCGACAACGTACTTAGATGAATTAGTGCCGATGTGTTTTTTTCGTTTGTTGTACTCATAGTAATTGATTTTTTTGATGGATGATTAAAACTCTTTTAGCGTTACTATAGATAAGCTATTAATTTCTTATACAAAGATAAGGTTAAAAAAAGATACTATGCAATGCAAAGTACTAATAATTAACAAAATATTAACACTTTAATAATTCATACAGTTCACCTATTTTTTTGTATTTTTGTAACAAAATCAATACTTAATGGAAATTTCGCCCGCCAAATTAAATACGTTTTTGTTTTTCAAATTGCCATCTGCATTTTGGTGCGGCGTTAGAGTAAAATCCATTTCTGACGAAAAATGTGTGGTAACAGTCAAACATCGTTGGTTCAATCAAAATCCTTTTAAATCCATGTATTTTGCAGTTCAAGCGATGGCTGCCGAACTCACAACAGGAGCATTGGTTATGATTCAAATAAAAAAAAGCGGGCAGCAAATTTCCATGTTGGTTTCTAATAATAATGGGAATTTTACCAAAAAAGCTACAGGTAGAATTACTTTCTCTTGTAACGATGGAAATCAGATTGAAGAAGCAATTCAAAAAACAATCGCAACAGGAGAAGGCCAAATCATCTGGATGAAATCGATTGGAATTAATGAAAAGGGAGATCAAGTTTCGGAATTAAATTTCGAATGGAGTATCAAAATAAAACAATAGTTAATTGCTATACAATTAACTTAATTTTTAGTCAGTTTTCAATTAATTTTGAATAAAAATTCAATGAAAATTTTAATTACTGGAGCGACTGGATTAATCGGACAAGAATTGGTTTGCTTATTTTTGGATAAAGGACATGCTGTAAATTATCTTACTACTTCACAGCGTAAAATCATTTCCAAACCCAATTGTTTTGGTTATTATTGGAATCCAAATGAAAATACAATTGATGAAAACTGTCTTATAAATGTTGATGTAATTGTTCATTTAGCTGGAGCTTCCATTGCAAAAAAGTGGACAAAGGAATACAAACAAGAAATTATTGAAAGCCGAATTACTTCTGCAGCACTACTTTTCAAAACGCTAAAAAATAATCCACATCAAGTACAGCAAATTATTTCTGCTTCGGGAACTGCTATTTATCCCGAAAGTGATTCGGTTTCCTATGATGAAACTACAAAATCAACTGATAATAGTTTTCTCGCAACTGTTGTTAAAAAATGGGAAGAAAGCGTCGATGTATTTCAAAAACTAGGGATTAAAGTATGTAAACTCAGAACCGGAGTTGTGTTTTCTAACAACGGAGGTGCGCTTCCTGAAATGGTAAAGCCAATAAAAATGGGATTTGGTGCTACTATGGGAAACGGAAAACAAATCCAATCATGGATACATTGTAAAGATTTAGTGAATCTCTATTATTTTGCTTTTGAAAACCAATTGGAAGGTGTTTTTAACGCCGTTACTCCACATCCAGTTTCCAATGCCGAACTTACTAAAACAATTGCGAAAACGATTCATAAACCTTTGTTCTTACCAAATATTCCGCAATTTGTTATGAAGCTTATTTTAGGGGAAATGTCGTTTTTACTATTCTCAAGTAAAAATGTAAATTCTGAAAAAATTCAAAAACTAGGATTTCAATTCAGTTTTCCAACCAGTAAAGAAGCCCTTGACGATTTATACAAATAAAAAAAGTCCCATAAAATGAGACTTTTTATAATATAAATGTTGTAATGAATTAATAATATAAACTAACCTTTTGCTTTATATACTAACAAACGTAATTAAAATAAAACCGAAACTGTCTTAAAATTATATTAAATTTTCTTTTATTTTTTGAAGCGGGTGTATGGGCAGTCATTGCGAGGTACGAAGCACCCGAGCGAAGCGAACGGAGCGTAAGCTAATCTGTTCTTAATTTGTAGCGAATGGCTTGGGCATTCTTGTTGTCCATTTTCCCGCTTTCTCTCATAGTTGTTCGTTCCTCACAAGCTATCCGTTCAATCGGGGCTAGATACAATCTAAAGGTTACTAAAATCACATTTCAGTTCAAAATCAGTAATAAATAGAATGACAATTTGACATTTTTAAAGAAATGGCAGTACTTTTGCAAACGAGTTTGACAATTAAAAAAAAATGAAAATCAAAGATATATTTCCAAATAAAAAAAATAAAAGCGCAATGAATACCGAAAAAGAACCAATGGAAAATGAAATCGAAAATGCAGTAAATGAAGTTGAATCGGCAACAGAATTAAGTGTTGAAGAACAATTACAAGAAGATTTATCAAAAGAAAAAGACAAATTCTTACGTCTTTTTGCCGAATTTGAGAATTTTAAAAAACGGACCACAAAAGAACGAATCGATTTATACAAGACTGCCAATCAAGATGTCTTACAATCAATATTGCCAGTTCTTGATGATTTTGACAGAGCCATGGTTGAAATCTCTAAATCGGAAGATGAGTTACTATTAAAAGGAGTCGAATTAATTCATGAAAAATTAAAAAGCACTTTAGTTTCTAAAGGTTTAGAGCAAGTAGAAGTTAGAGTTGGCGACAAATTCAATGCCGATTTTGCAGAAGCAATAACCGTAATTCCAGCACCAACCAACGATTTAAAAGGTAAAATTGTCGATGTCATAGAAAAAGGATACAAATTGGGTGACAAAATTATTCGTTTTCCAAAGGTTGTTCTTGGAAATTAATTTCTAAGACAACCTTTTGACTAGAAACGCGATTTATCGCGTTTTATTAATAATATATAATTCAAAATGAAAAAAGATTTTTACGAAATATTAGGCATCACAAAAAATGCTTCTCCCGAAGAAATTAAAAAAGGATATCGAAAGAAAGCAATCGAGTTTCATCCCGATAAAAATCCAGGAGACAAAACCGCAGAAGAAAATTTTAAAACGTGTGCAGAAGCTTACGAAGTATTAAGTGATCCAAATAAAAAAGCG
Source organism: Flavobacteriales bacterium (assembly GCA_043772885.1). Taxonomy (GTDB): domain Bacteria; phylum Bacteroidota; class Bacteroidia; order Flavobacteriales; family Flavobacteriaceae; genus Flavobacterium. Next base: position 22,401 of record JAYVFV010000137.1, on the reverse strand, counting down.
AAATTCGATCAATACGGTCATCAAGCTTTTGATGGTGGTGGTCATGGCGGTGGCGGTCACATGAATATGGACGATATTTTTAGCCAATTTGGCGATATTTTTGGAAGTGCTTTTGGTGGCGGCGGATTTGGAGGAAATTCTGGAGGTCAACGCCGAATGAAAGGAAGTAATCTTCGAATTAAAGTGAAACTTACTTTAGAAGAAGTAGCTAATGGCGTAGAAAAAAAAGTAAAAGTAAAACGAAAAGTACAAGCAGCTGGAGTAAAATATAAAACCTGTTCTACTTGTAACGGACAAGGTCAAGTTTTACGAGTTACCAATACCATTTTAGGAAGAATGCAAACGGCAACAACGTGTACTGCTTGTGGTGGATCTGGACAAACTATCGAAAGTAAACCAGCTAATGCCGACGCATACGGAATGTTAATGGAAGACGAAACCGTTTCTATTAAAATCCCAGCTGGAGTTGTTGATGGCATGCAATTAAAAGTTTCTGGAAAAGGAAATGATGCACCAGGAAATGGAGTTCCAGGAGATTTAATAGTTGCCATAGAAGAATTGGAGCATGAATTTTTAAAACGAGAAGGTGAAAATCTGCACTATGATTTATACATCAGTTTTCCCGAAGCTGCTCTTGGTGTTTCAAAAGACATCGAAGCTATAAACGGAAAAGTGCGAATTAAATTAGAGGAAGGAATACAATCCGGAAAAATATTAAGGTTAAAAGGTAAGGGAATTCCGAGTTTAAATAGTTACGGAAACGGCGATTTGCTTGTTCATGTAAACGTTTGGTCGCCAAAAGCTTTAAATAAAGAACAACGTTTATTCTTCGAGAAATCAATTAACGAAGAAAACTTTATTCCAAAACCTGAAAAGAGTGATAAATCTTTTTTCGAAAAAGTTAAAGATATGTTTTCATAATACTAAATTATTTTTTATATTTGAATATTACTTGGAAACAAGTAATTTCTTTTTCATAGCAATTTTTCCCATCCTTGTGTCAAAATAAGGGTGGGTTTTTTGTAACATTTACTTTCATTTAACAACTAATTCTTTACTTTTACCAACCCGAGACCATAAAGGTCAAAGAGAAGAAATAACCCGAGGCGTAGCCGAACTGTTTGGAGCGTAGCGGAAAAAATCAAAAATCAGAATGAGCAATATACTCGAAGTAAACAAAGTAGTTAAGCAATATGGAAATTTTACCGCGCTAAACGAAGTGTCTCTTTCGGTTCCGAATGGTAGCATCTACGGACTCCTTGGTCCGAATGGTGCCGGAAAAACGTCACTTATCCGAATCATCAATCAGATTACGATGCCCGATAGCGGCGAAATTATTCTCGATGGAGCTACTTTAAAACCCGAAGACGTTCAATATATCGGCTATATGCCAGAAGAACGCGGTTTGTACAAATCGATGAAAGTCGGCGAGCAATGTTTGTATCTGGCACAACTAAAAGGATTATCCAAACACGACGCCAAAAAACAACTCGATTATTGGTTTGACCGATTGGAAATTCAAGGTTGGTGGAACAAAAAAATTCAGGAACTTTCGAAAGGAATGGCGCAAAAAATTCAGTTTGTGGTTACGGTTTTACACCAACCGAAATTGTTAATTCTCGACGAACCATTCTCTGGGTTCGATCCAGTTAATGCCAATTTAATCAAAGATGAAATCATCCAATTAAACAAACAAGGAACGTCAGTAATTTTCTCTACGCACCGTATGGAAAGTGTAGAAGAAATGTGCGATCACATTGCGCTAATTCACAAATCGAATAAATTAATTGAAGGTAAATTAAGCGATGTTAAAAAACAATTTCGCACCAATAGTTACGAAGTCGGAATATTAACCAACAACATCGAAGGTCTGATGTACGATTTGTCTCAAAAATTTACCTTATCACAAACCGATTTCAAATCGTTAAACGACGAATTGAAATTAGAAATTCAATTAGGAAACGCAACGCCAAATGAATTATTAAACACGTTAATTCAACGTGGACAAGTAACGCACTTTATGGAAAAAATTCCAAGTGTAAACGATATTTTTATTAAAACAGTAACGGAATAGACTTCTTAGACTTCTTAGATTTTTAGATTATTATAAAGTCTAAGAAGTCTAAGAAGTCTAAGCAGTCTAAAAATCTAAGCAGTCTAAAAAATGAGCAAAATAGCACTAATCATTAAAAGAGAATTTATTGCCAAAGTCCGCAATAAATCATTCATCGTAATGACCTTCTTAAGTCCGTTACTTTTTGTCGGAATTGCCGCTTTTGTTGGCTTTTTAAGCTCAATGAAAGCCGATTTAAAAACCATAGCAATACACGATGAAACTGGCAAATTTGTCAAAGAATTCAAAAGTGATGAAGAATACAAATATGTCGATTTTTCTTCTGTTGACACTAAAATATTAAAAGACAGTATCCTTAGTGAAAGCTACGAAGGACTATTAATTATTCCAAAATCGGAAAATAATAAAAGTTTACAAAACGGAATTCAGTATGTATCGAATGATAGTCCAGGTGTTATGTTTATCGAAGATTTACAAGATGTAATTAACAAAAAACTCACAGAAGAAAATTACCAAGCTACTGGTTTAGATACATTAAAAATTACACAAGCCAAAGCCGATGTAACAATCAATCTGGCAAAAGCATCAGGCGAAACAGCACTTAAAGGTTTAAACGAAATCAAAATCGGAATCGGCGGTGCTTTCGGTTATCTTATAATGATGTTCATTATTATCTACGGAAACATGGTCATGCGAAGTGTTATCGAAGAAAAAACTTCTCGAATTATCGAAGTGATTATTTCATCCGTTAAGCCATTTCAATTAATGATGGGAAAAATCATCGGAACATCATTAGCAGGAATTCTGCAATTTTTAATTTGGGCTATTCTCGGAATGACAGCGATGTTCATCATGTCTTCTATTTTTGGAGTTCAAATGGGAGCTAATTCAGGTATGCAGGAACAAGCGATGCAAACAGCACAATCAACAGGAAAGTTGCAGTTGTACATGGCTGAATTGTGGAATCTACCAATTGCCACCATTATCATTTCGTTTATTATTTATTTTATAGGAGGTTACTTTTTATACAGTTCGTTTTATGCGTCTATTGGTGCAGCGGTCGATAATGAAACCGATTCGCAACAATTTCTTTTGCCGATTATAATGCCATTAATTTTAGCAGTTTACATCGGATTTTTTACGGTTATAAACAATCCACACGGAACTGTGGCAACGGTCTTTTCCATGATTCCATTAACATCGCCTATCGTCATGATGATGCGAATTCCGTTTGGCGTGCCTTGGTGGCAAATCGCAATTTCAATGACAATCTTATTCACAACCTTCTTCGGAGTAGTTTGGTTCGCCGCCAAAATTTACCGTGTCGGAATTTTAATGTACGGCAAAAAACCAAGCTGGAAAGAATTGTATAAATGGCTTAAATATTAAAAGAAGTGGCTGAGATACGGAGTTGCTGAGCAGCTGAGTTTTTTAGTGCAATGGATATAAATTACAATCAGAGTAACTTAAAAAAATGAGCAAAATACTAATCATAGAAGACGAAGCATCCATCCGCAGAGTACTCGTTAAAATACTCTCCGAAGAAAGCGTTACGTATCAAGTAGATGAAGCCGAAGATGGCGTTCAAGGACTCGAAAAAATAAAAAATACCGATTACGATTTGGTGTTGTGTGATATCAAAATGCCCAAAATGGACGGCGAAGAATTACTCGAGGCCGTTAAAAAAATCAAACCCGAAATCCCAATAGTTATGATTTCCGGACACGGCGATATGGAAACAGCAATCAATACCATGCGATTGGGAGCTTTCGATTATATTTCAAAACCACCCGATTTGAATCGGTTATTAAATACGGTTCGCAATGCTTTGGATAAAAAACAACTCGTAGTTGAAAATAAAATTCTAAAGAAAAAAGTCAGCAAAAACTATGAAATGATTGGCGAATCGCAGCCGATAAACCAAATTAAACAAATGGTCGAAAAAGTCGCTCAAACTGATGCCAGAGTTTTGATTACAGGACCCAACGGAACCGGAAAAGAATTGGTAGCACATCAATTGCATGAAAAAAGCATGCGTGCGGAATTTCCGTTAATCGAAGTTAACTGTGCAGCAATTCCATCAGAATTAATCGAGAGCGAATTATTTGGGCACGTAAAAGGAGCTTTTACATCGGCAATAAAAGACAGAGCAGGAAAATTTGAAGCTGCCGATGGCGGAACCATTTTTCTTGATGAAATTGGCGATATGAGCTTAGCTGCTCAAGCAAAAGTACTGCGTGCTTTACAAGAAAATCTTATCCAAAGAGTTGGAGCAGATAAAGATATAAAAGTCAATGTTCGTGTGGTCGCAGCTACTAACAAAGATTTGAAAAAAGAAATTGAAGAAGGTCGTTTCCGTGAAGATTTGTACCATCGATTGGCGGTAATATTAATCAAAGTTCCCGCATTGAATGACCGTCGAGATGACATACCTTTGCTCATCGAATATTTTGCTTCCAAAATTGCCGAAGAACAAGGAAATGTGCAAAAATCATTTTCATCGCAAGCCATTAAATTATTGCAAGAATACGATTGGACAGGTAACATCCGCGAATTGCGAAATGTAGTCGAACGCTTGATTATCCTTGGCGGAAGCGAAATTTCGGAAACCGATGTGAAGTTATTCGCGAGTAAATAATAAAATAATGCTTTAAGCAATAAGCAATAGGCAATAAGCAACATAGATTGCAATTAATTTGCCTAAAGCATACAGCTTATAGCTTATAGCTATAAAAATGCAGTTAAAAAAAATAAATCCAAGTCTCCAGCAAGCATTAATTGAAAACGAGTTGACCGAAGCCAATGAAATGCAACAAGAAACTTTTTCTGCGATAAAAAGTGGCGCCGATGCCGTAATTCAATCGCCAAGCGGAACAGGAAAATCCACAACCATTGTTTTAAATGTCATTCAAAGAATAGAAAAAGCAGTTGGCGAAAGTACGCGTGCTTTAGTTTTTGTTGAAGATAAAGACAAGGTGTTAGAAATGGTCGAGCTTTTTAAAAAGTTGAGCAATTATACCGACATCCGAGTAATCGGCGCTCACGATAAAGGTGATATCGATTTTGATAAAAACCAAATTTCACTCGGAATGGACGTTATCATCGGAACAACAACCAAAATCAACGCCATGTTCGCTTCGGCAGGATTCAACATGAATACCATAAAAATGTTTGTGATTGATGATGCTGATGTACTTTTCAGAAATCGATTGGACGCTACAATCATGCGATTATCGGCAAGTGTCGAAAAAACGCAACGTCTTTTTTTCTGTACCGAAATTACCGAAAGAGTAGAAGTGCTGGCTGATAAAATAATGATAGAACCAGTTTTCTTTGAAATGGAATGTTAGTGTTCAAAAAGAATATCTTATCATAATTCATAATTCATAACTCATAATTCATAATTAAATAAATGGGCTTAATCAAAATATTTTCAGGAAGCGAAATACTTGCATTATCATTACAAGAAAAAATCGAAGCGATTGGTGTCAATACAGTTATCCGAAATAACAATCAAGCCAATGTGATTCCAAGTATTCAAACCGATAAAGCGGTTGAATTGTTTATTCAAGAAGTTGATTTCGGAAAAGCAAATCCGGTTATTGAAGAGTTTCGGTTGAGTATATAAACTTTGTTACTTTGCAACTAAATTCTATCTTTGCACCTTCAAAAATCGATTATTCGATTGTTCGATATTTCGAATATTCGAGCAATCCAATAATCCAACAATCGAAAAATCCAAATGATTACTGTTAACGATATCTCCGTTCATTTTGGCGGAACCACTTTATTTAGCGACGTTTCCTTTGCTATCAATGAAAATGACAAAATTGCCTTAATGGGTAAAAATGGTGCTGGAAAATCAACACTCTTAAAAATTATTGCAGACGAAGCAAAACCGTCAAGCGGAAATATATCGGCTCCAAAAGATGCTGTAATTGCCTATTTACCACAGCATTTATTGACTTCCGATAACGCTACTGTTATGGAAGAAACCTCAAAAGCATTTGGTGAAATCTTTAAAATGAAATCCGAAATCGACGCAATCAATGAGCAATTGACTATTCGTACCGATTATGAAAGTGACGATTATATGAAATTAATCGAGCGTGTTTCTGACTTAAGTGAGAAATTTTACGCCATTGAAGAAATCAATTACGAAGCTGAAGTCGAAAAAATATTAACGGGTTTGGGATTTGAAAGAGACGATTTCACGCGCCAAACATCGGAGTTTTCTGGAGGTTGGAGAATGCGAATCGAACTAGCCAAAATCCTATTACAAAAACCCGATTTGATTTTACTTGATGAGCCAACCAACCACATGGACATCGAAAGTATCCAATGGTTGGAAGATTTCTTACTCAATTCGGCAAAGGCTGTGGTAGTGATTTCGCACGATAGAGCGTTTGTTGACAACATCACCAATCGTACAATTGAAGTGACAATGGGACGCATTTACGACTACAAAGCCAAATATTCACATTATTTAGAACTGCGAAAAGACCGACGTATTCATCAACAAAAAGCCTACGACGAACAACAGAAAATGATTGCTGAAAATCAAGAATTTATCGATCGTTTTAAAGGCACTTTTTCTAAAACTTTATCGGTACAATCACGTGTAAAAATGTTGGAAAAGATTGTTCCTGTTGAAATTGATGAAATTGATACATCGGCATTAAAACTGAAATTTCCGCCATCGATACGTTCGGGACAATATCCTGTAATTGTGAAAGATTTGGAAAAATCGTATGGCAATCACTTGATTTTTAAAGACGCCAATATCGTGATAGAACGTGGCGATAAAGTAGCATTTGTGGGTAAAAATGGAGAAGGAAAATCGACCATGATAAAAGCCATAATGAAAGAAATTGAAATCAATGGCGGAAGTGTAGACATTGGTCACAACGCACAAATTGGTTATTTTGCTCAAAATCAAGCGTCGTTATTGAATGAGAACGGAACTATTTTTTCGACAATTGATGACATTGCCGTTGGCGATGTGCGGACCAAAATAAAAGATATTTTAGGTGCCTTTATGTTTCATGGCGATGATGTGACGAAGAAAGTCAAAGTGCTTTCTGGTGGCGAAAAAACGCGTTTGGCGATGATTAAATTATTGTTAGAACCAGTGAATTTGTTGATATTGGATGAACCTTCCAATCACTTAGACATGAGAACGAAAGACATTATAAAAGATGCGTTGCGCGATTTTGACGGAACGTTAATCTTAGTTTCCCATGATAGGGATTTCCTTGACGGATTGGCAACCAAAGTTTTTGAATTTGGACACAAAAGAGTCAAAGAACATTTCGAAGACATTAAAGGATTCTTGGCGCATAAGAAAATGGAAAGTTTGCGTGAGATAGAGAAGTAGCAGTCAGTATCTATAATCACAAACTTGTCATTCCGAGGAACGAGGAATCTCATAACCTAAAAGGTATATTTAATATATTTTCAACGAATAAATATTCGACTCTAAAACGTCGGTATCATTATCTTCACACAGTAAAAATTCGATTTGAGTTGCTGATTTTTTGAAAAGTGTTATTCCTTCAAATTTATGTGTGTTGCTAATTTGTTTGGTAGATTCGATTTCCATTGTTTTTACATTGATGCGACCAATGATGCTTCCTAAAACTTCGCCATCATCATAAGTTGAAGTGGTGTCTTCGGCTGTGGCAAGGAAATATATTTTACCTCCAACCAAAATTGCATCGGTAAAACTCGTGCTAACTTCTTTTATTTTTGGAAGATTGTAGTCGTTGGATAGGATGCGTATTTGACCCGTAAGAGTTGCACCTTCAATAGTGAAAACGGTATTTTTATTCGATATTCCGTTGCCACGATTGAAAAGAAACCAAGTTGTACCATTAAATATCGCACCTTCAATATTGAAATCTTCTGGTTTTATTTCTCCAAACGATTCCATTCCTAAATACAAATCAGACAAATCGGTAGTAGCCATAACTTGTTTGGTTGTAGCATCAACTTGTATCATTTTGTTGCGGTTTTGTGTCGAACCTGAACCAAAGATGTACATGCTGTTTTCAAAATGAGCAATGGCTTCGAAATCGGGTTTTAGTTTTTTGATGATATTTTCCTGCGGATTTTCAATTAGTGGATATTTCAGTACTTTTTTGGAATCCATTAGGTATTCGTACAAAAAAGTACTGTTATCGCCAATGACTATGACGCTGTTGTTTTGATATAATAATCCGGATGCCGAACCAATTCCGATGATTTTAAAAAGTAGTGTAAGTTGGAGGTTTTCCATAGGATTACTGATGTTTTTAGCCCGGATAGCAGTGAAAATCCTTTTCTTTTTTCTTCTTTAGAAAAAGAAAAGATTGGAACGGATAGCCGGAAATGGCTTCAAATCATTATTTTTACAAATATAAATTATTTACTATGAATTCAATTAATCCAGAAGATTTTAAAGTTACAACAAACATTGATTTGTCTAAAATTCCAACAAAATTGGACATTGAAACCGACAAAGATCAAGAGGAAGATGCTTTAAAAAAAGTGCAAATCAAGCTGAGCAAAAAGCAGGATGAGATTTACGCGCACAACAAATACGCTTTTTTGATTTGCTTGCAAGGTATGGACACCAGCGGAAAAGACAGTTTGATTCGCGAAGTTTTTAAGGAATTTAATTCGCGTGGTGTAGTCGTTCATAGTTTTAAAACGCCAAATTCGACCGAATTGGAGCATGATTATTTATGGCGTCATTATTTAGCATTGCCCGAAAAAGGGAAGTTTACCGTTTTCAATCGCACGCATTACGAAAATGTGTTGGTAACGCGTGTACATCCGGAGTATATTTTGTTTGAAAATTTACCTGGAATTAATAAAGTCGAAGACATAACACCACTATTTTGGGAAAGAAGGATGAAGCAGATTAATAATTTTGAAAAACACATTACTCAAAATGGAACTAAAATCCTTAAGTTTTATTTACACATGAGTAAGGAAGAACAACGAGTACGATTGTTAAAGCGATTGGAAAATGGCGAAGACAATTGGAAGTTTTCTGCAGGCGATTTAAAAGAACGTGAACTTTGGGATGAGTATATAGAGCAGTATCAGGAAGCGATTAATAAAACATCAAAAAAGCATGCTCCATGGTATGTTATTCCAGCCGACGATAAAGGTGTTGCTCGTTATATAGTAGCCAAAATTATTTGGGAAGAATTGGAAAAACTCACCGATATTACCGAGCCCGAATTGGATCCGAAAGTAAAAGCAAATATTGATTTGTATAAAGAACAGTTAAAAGGGTAAATCTAATTATATTTGCCAACTAAAAAAACGCAGTGAATCTTTCTCAATACACCAAAGAATTTAAATACAATATGCAATTGGCTTATCCGGTAATTATCGGAATGGTGGGTCATACCTTAATCGGAATTGTCGATAATATTATGGTCGGGAAACTTGGCTCTACAGAACTCGCAGCGGTTTCGTTAGGAAACAGTTTGATTTTTATTGCGATGTCGGTTGGAATCGGATTTTCGACAGCGATTACGCCGATTGTTGCCGAAGCTGATTCGGAAAATGACCACATCAAAATTCGATCAATATTCCATAACGGTTTATTATTGTGTACCATTTTAGGGTTCTTACTTTTCGGATTGGTTGTTTTGGCAAAACCAATAATGGAATTATTACACCAGCCAGCAGAAGTAATTGCATTGGCAAGACCGTATTTGACTTGGGTGGCGTTTTCACTTGTACCACTTATTATGTATCAAGGATACAAACAATTTGCCGACGGTTTAGCAATGACAAAATATTCGATGTATGCTATTATCATGGCGAATATCCTTCATGTAATCATTAATTACTTATTGATTTATGGCGTTTGGATTTTTCCGAAAATGGGAATTATTGGTGCCGCATTGGGAACCGTAATTTCTAGAATATTAATGGTGGCTTTCATGCATTTTATTTTAATGCGACAAGAAAAGTTAAAACAGTATTTTACCGAATTCAGTCTGGAGGAAATTAAAAAAGTCACTGTAAAGAAAATTGTCAATCTCGGATTTCCATCAGCGATGCAAATGCTATTTGAAGTCGTGCTTTTCACAGCCGCTATTTGGCTTTGTGGCACGATTGGAAAAACCAGTCAAGCGGCCAATCAAATTGCGTTGAGTTTAGCTTCGATGACGTTTATGTTTGCCATTGGTTTGAGCGTGGTTTCGATGATTCGAGTGAGTAATCAAAAAGGGTTGCAAGATTATAAAAAACTGATTGTAATTGCAAGGTCTATATTTTTATTGGCTATACTAATCGAAATTGTTTTTGCGGTTTTATTTGTAGTTTTTCATCAGCTTTTACCGCCGTTATTTTTGGACATGGACAATCAAGCGCAACTTTTAGACAATACCGAAGTGGTAACTATTGCAGCTAAATTACTTTTAGTTGCTGCAGTTTTTCAAATTTCTGACGGAATACAAGTAGTAGTCCTCGGAGCGTTACGTGGTTTACAAGATGTGAAAATTCCTATGTATATTACCTTTGTGGCGTATTGGATAATCGGTTTTCCGATATCATATTATTTGGGAGAATACACCGATTTGAAAGCTGTTGGCGTTTGGATTGGTCTTCTTGCTGGATTATCATCTGCAGCATTTTTTTTGTATATTCGCTTTCATATCATTACAAAAGCACTAATTTTGAATGACGTTTAAAAACACACTAAAGAATGATACATTTTTATAGAGGAGAAGAGTTCAAAACAATAGAAGTTAACGATCCACTAAAATATCACTATGCTGTATCCAATTATGGTCGTTTAATTAGTTATACTGACGAATTTAAAAACGGTCGTGAGTTAAAAGGAGGAACGGTTGAGGGATATCGGTCGTTTTGTTATTCTGTCCGACAGGAAAACGGAAAGAGAAAAACCAAAGCAAAACTAATCTGTAAACTAATAGCCGAGTATTTTCTGCCCGAAGGAAGTGAAGACCAAATATTTGTTTTGCATTTGAATTATGATAAGAAAGACGATCGCGTTCAAAATTTGAAATGGGCAAACCAAGTACAATTAACTGCTCATCATTCAACGAATCCGGAAGTGATTAAAGGAAGAGCAAAAACACTTGCGCATAATCTAAAAGCGGATGGTAAAAAGTTAACTTCCACACAAGTGATTCGAATCAAAAAAATGCTGCAACGGGAAGGTAACAAAACACGATTAGTGATGATTGCCAAACAATTCAATATTACTACACAGCAATTGTATCGCATTAGAACTGGCGAAAACTGGGGACATATTAAAGTCTAAATAAATTACAAAAACAACTGTAACTTAAACCACATAGTTGCGTATAATCACCGTATAATAAAAAAACATTTATAAAATGATACTATTAATTATTATTGGGATTATCTTAATTATTGTTGGTTTTTCTTTTAAAGACGTTGCCAATCCACTTTCAAAATTTTCAAGAATATTCAGAATCGTTGGTTTTGTAGTCATTCTTTTGGGATTTTTTTCATCGATGTTTCAACAAATTAATGCTGGTAAGGTCGGTGTAAAATCCCTTTTCGGGAATGTACAACCCGAAGTTTTAGAAAGTGGTTTGCATGTTATCAATCCACTTTTAGATATTACCGTTTTTGATGTTCAAACTCAAAATTACACCATGTCGGCGATTCACAATGAAGGTGCTCAGGAAGGTGATGATGCTATTCGCGTTTTGTCTAACGATGGATTAGAAGTAATAATTGATTTAACCGTTTTATATCGAGTAATTCCAGCAGATGCACCAAAAATTTTAAAAGGAATTGGCGAAAATTACAACGATAAAATTGTGCGTCCAGTGACCAGAACACGTATTCGCGACAACGCTGTTTATTATGACGCAGTGGCTTTATACTCTACCAAAAGAGAAGAATTTCAGCAACGTATTTTCAAAAGTATTGAAGTCGATTTTAAAAAAAGAGGTTTGGTTTTAGAACAACTTTTAATTCGTAATATCAATCTTCCAGCATCTGTAAAAACGACTATCGAAAGTAAAATTAATGCCGAACAAGACGCTCAAAAAATGACCTTTGTACTTCAAAAAGAAAAGCAAGAAGCCGAACGAAAAAGAGTAGAGGCACAAGGTATTGCCGATTATCAAAGAATTATCTCTTCCGGATTGACCGATAAACAATTACAATACGAACAAATTAAAGCACAAAAAGAAATTGCGACTTCTCCCAACACAAAAATTATTTTTATGGGAAAAGGAAGTGCGCCTGTAATTTTGTCGGATAAATAAAGAGTGAAGAAAAAAGAGAATAGAAAATAGATGATAGACTTTTAAAATAGTTCTTTACTTTTGTCTGTACTCTATTCTCTATTTTAAAATGTAAATCTTGCGAACTTTGCGACAACCTTGCGAACTTTGCGGTTAAATAAAAATTATGCAATTACCAAAATTCGTCCTCGCCGACAACTCCGATTTTCCTGATGATATTTTTATCATTCACCTCGATTTCCCTCGTTTCATTATCAATTTAAAGGATGATGAAGTCGAATTTATAGAAGATTTAGAAGGCGAAGATGAAAAAGAGTTAGAAAGCGAAATGGAGCATTTGATTACACTTGCAGGAGAATTCTACGATAAAGAAATGGAAGGTTACGAAGAGTAGTTATTCCGAAAAACCATTTTTTAAAGCATAAACAGCCAAACCAACCCGAGTTTTAAGTTCGAGTTTTTCGAATAAACTGTCGCGGTAGCTTTCTACTGTTCGTGGGCTGCAGAACATTTTTTCGGAAATTTCCTTGTAACTTTTCTCTGTAATAGTATATTTAAGAAATTCTTTTTCTCTTTCAGTTAGCTTTGATAAAGGGCTGTTAGTAGTGTTATTTATGCTGGAAAAAATAATTTTAGACACCCATTCAGGATAAAAATAGTCATCGATAATAAGTCTATTGAGAGCTTCTTCTAAATTTTTGGGATGCGAATTTTTTAACAAATAACTTTTAGCTCCATTCTTAACCATTTTTAAAACACTTTGGTCATCATTTTGCATGCTGAGTACCATTATTTTTATTTCGGGATAATTGTTACATAACCACAGTGCTGTTTCGTAGCCATCCATTTCGGGCATACTAATGTCAAGTAAAACAATTTCGGGAATGGTTTTTCCGTCTTTTAGTTTATAAACCAGTTCTCTTCCGTTTTCGCATTCAAAAACGACTTCAAAGTTTTCAAAACCAGATATAATTCCTTTTAAGGCCTGAGCTATCAATATATGATCATCAATTATGGCAATGGTATGTTTCATTTATATTGGTAATAGTATAGTTATTTTGGTACCAAGATTCATTTTACTTTCTAATTGAAATTTTCCATTCAACATTTCAGTTCTTTCCTTCATATTTTTTAATCCAAAGCCGGCACTGTAATAATTTTCCGTGTCAAACCCATTACCATTATCTTCGAGAATAAGGACTACTTCACTTTTAACTTTTGCGAATTTTATGGTAATGTTGCTGCATTTAGCATGTTTAATACTATTCTGAAAAAACTCCTGCACAATCCTTATCATTATAGTCTTAACTTCGTAAGATAAATTAATCTTCTTATTTTCACAAAAAAATTTTACACTAAATATTTTTAATTTCTTGACCCTTTCACATTCGTTTTCTATAAGTGTGGCAATAGAACTATTTTCAATAGCATTTAAAGTTAATGATTTAGTTAGTTCCCTCATCTCGGAAAGCGTTTCATTCAGTAAAGTACTAATGTTGGTAATTGTATCTTTAACATTTGGAGCTTTATTTTCATGATCCAACTGCTGTGTGTACAAACTGGCTAAAGTTAGTTTTTGTCCAATGTTATCGTGTATTTCTTTTCCAAGATGTTCCATAGTTTGCTGTTGCATTTCTATTTTAGAAGTAAAAAGTTGTACTTCATGTTGATGTTCAATATCTTTTTTCTCCTTTTCAACAATAAAATATCTATAGATGAATGCTCCCATGAAGCAGCTGTTTTCAAGAAAATAGCCAATACATAAATAATGGAAACCTGTATAAATACTGGTATCAGAATTAACTGTCGAATCCCAAAGTGCCATAAAACCCGAGACAAACAAAAAAGTAATGGCAAAAAATAGGTATCTAAAAAAGACAATGTTTAACTGCCTACAAATGTTATAATAAAACACTATCGATATGAGGTAAATAATAGCTCTGGAAACAATAAAAAAAGAGTAGCTCAAGCGAACAAAATCTGGAAATAAAAAAAGAATTACAAAATAAAATATAGTAAATCCAATAAAGAAATTATAAGCTTTTTTGAGTTTGGTATATTTTATATCCTGTAATATCATTGCATAGTAGATAAAAGCACAAAAGAACAATGCACTTAATACTTGTAATCCATCAACTACTAACTGCATTACATTTCGACGTTCACTTTTAAATGGAAAATCACCAGTGTCTTTAATGTAAACAGTTACTACAAAAAGCAGAAGCGATAAAACATATAAGCTATAATACTTATATATTTTTGATTTAAAAAAAAAATTCAGATAAACACCAGCAAACCCCACGAGCGATAAGAATCCGATAGAAAAGAAGCATATACCAATAAAAAAAGGATCATTTAAAATCATTTGGGGCTGTTTTTTCTCTTTAATTATAGCAACTTCAAAAGGCAGTTTGGTATAGAATAGTGTATACACAAAATAAAACTATATATAAAATATTAATTACCGTTATATACTCATTTCTATGTCCGTTAAATAACGGTATTTTTTTTCAGTTTATCAACCATAGTAAATATAGTTTTTTACCCATCTATAAATCATTTCTCTTTAGTCATATTTGTGTTGTTTCGTAAGATAATCAATTACTAATTAAGTAGTAATGAAATCGAATGGCGTAACCCGAAAAGCCAAAATAGAGTAGGGAAAATCAATTAAATACAACATGAAAACAAAACTATTATTTTATTTAATGCTACTGGCAGGATTAAATGCAAACGCACAAACTATTAATGTAAGTACCGGAATTAACGCATCTGGAAATGCACTTTCAGTTGGGAGTACAGATCCCAATTGGCAAATTGTAAGTAGTCCAAACCCTATTGGAACACCCGCAAAAGCAAGCTCCGATTATCCTAGTCCTGGAGTTTGGGAACCATCACCTGTTGCTGTAACGAATGCTAGAATAATTAACGCTGCGGGTAATTGTTGTTCTAATTTAGCTGGAATTTACACCTTCGAAAGAAGCATTACTATCTTGGCTGGAACAACGAGTTTGAGTTATAATCTTTCAGTCGCTTATGACGACGACATTGTTTCATTAGAATTGGTTAGACCCGATTTAACTACAATTCCGTTAACTTTTGCTCCACCAGTTCCAATTCGCCATTTTTCGTTACCAATAACTGGATCTGTTTCCAATCCACAAACAGGAACATGGAAGATTAGAGCAGTTATTAACTTTATTGATTCCGCCGCATTTTATTTATTATCCGGAAATGTAACTATTGTTAAATCCACGACAGTTTGTTTGCCAGCTAGCAAAGATGCTAGCATTTCTGAGTTCAGATCCACCACAAATTATGGCTCTAGTACTATTATGAATGCAAGTCGTTGGACCTATTCTGCTGCTGGCGGTACTGGATTTTATACTACCAAAGCATTACATCAATTTGATTTATCAACACTTCCTGTTGGTGCTTTAATTTCTTCAGCGATTATGAAATTACATGTCGATACAACAGACCCAGTTTACAATCAACATTTAAATTTAGGAGCAGGAAATCAGGCGACTGTTAATCAAGTGGGGAGTGCTTGGGGAGAAAACACAGTGACTTGGAATACAGCCCCTTCGGTATTTACAGCTCCTTTGCTACCGACAAGTCCGGTTTACATTCCATCTTTAGGGCATACCACTACTTCAGATGTAGTTGCCAATGTAACTTCGATGGTGCAAAATATGATTACTACAGGGGTAAATAATGGTTTTCAAATTAGTATGACTGATAATTCAGATTACTACCATTGGTTGACTTTTGCTTCGCGCGAAAATACAAGTTCTGGTGGAATTTTTCAACCAGAATTATGCATCACCTATACATTACCTCCAAATACGGTTACCACACAAATTCAAAATTCTCAATGTGGTTCAGCGTTACCTACTTTAGCTACAACCATCGTAGCGAATTGGTATACAGGCGCATTAGAATACCGATTTAAAATCACCAAATTAGATATGACCACTAATTTGCCAATTGCAGCACCAATAATCTTTCCCAGCCCGGTAAACAGTATCGCTTTGTGTAATGTACCGGGCATAGTTTACGATGCCAAGTATCGAATTGAAATTGATGTTAGACTAAACAATGGTTGGCAGAATACCTATGGTCCGGCTTGTACGGTAACAACACCAAATCCAATTAGTACTATTGGTGCTCAATGCGGAACTACATTAACAGCCATGAACCAATGGATTACTACAACGATAGTCCCTTATGTTACTTTGTATCGTTTTAAAATTACACAATTGGACGGTTCGTTACTTCCTGTTGGAACACCACAAATAATTACTCCTAGCTCAGGAGTGAATAAGTTCAATATGACACAATTGACGGGTATTTTATATGGAACAACCTATCGCGTAGAAGTGGCGTTGCGAAACACCGACGGTACGTACTTACCATACAACACAGCATGTAATATTAGCACACCTTCATTCCCAACAACAAATATTAGACCTTTGCAATGCGGGTTAACTACAACTACAAGTAATACTACAGACATAAATGCTGTCATAGTTTTTCCAGCTACTGATTATGGATTTAGATTGATAGATAACATTATTTCTCCGACTTACAGTCAAACTTTTTTTCCCTCAGGAGGTATAGGTAAAGTAAGATTATCAAATTTCACAGGTTTACTGCCGTGTACGACTTATATTGTTCAAGTGCAACTCAAAATAGGGGGTGTTTGGGGTCCTTTTGGACCTCCGTGCACTATAACAACATCAGGTGTTGGATGTAGAACGGCTACTCATGTTAAATCTAGTCCTATTGAATTCAATGCAATTGCGTATCCAAATCCGTTTGCTTCTAGTTTCTTAATCGATGTGAAAACAGCAAGTGAAGCTCAGATTCAATATAGAGTTTACGACATGTTAGGAAAACTTGTAGAAGATAAAACAGTTGATAGCGAATCGTTATCTGCATTAGAAATCGGTTCGGCATATCCAACCGGAATCTACAACATCATTATCACGCAAGAAAATAACAGCAGCTCATTGCGAGTAATTAAAAGATAAAATAGTTACATAAGAAATGAAAATCCCAAGCAACTGTTTGGGATTTCCTATTTAAAATAGTTTTGTAACAAAGTAACAGCTGCTGCAAAAGGTGATATTTCATCGTTTTGCACGGCTTTTTTGTTTTCTTCCAATAGTTTTATGATGTTTGGATGATTGTAGAAATTCGATTTTAATTGTTCATCAATCGTTTCCATCATCCAAAATTGATTTTGCTCTTTTCTTTTTTCTTCGAAGTAATGGTTTGATTTTACCAATTCAACATAATCGGAAATTGTTTGCCAAACTTCTTTTATTCCTTCTTTCGTTATCGAACTACACGTAGCTGCAGTCGGAATCCAACCCGATTTTTTTGCCGGAAATAAATGCAACGCTCTATTGAATTCGGTTTTCGCCAATTTCGCTTTGTTGATGTTATCGCCATCGGTTTTGTTAATTACAATCGCATCCGCCATTTCCATAATCCCACGTTTAATGCCTTGCAATTCGTCGCCAGCTCCGGAGATTTTCAAGAGTAAAAAGAAATCCACCATACTGTGAACCGCTGTTTCACTTTGTCCAACACCAACGGTTTCAATTACAATTGTATCAAATCCACACGCTTCACAAAGAATAATCGTTTCCCGCGTTTTACGTGCGACACCGCCAAGCGTTTCTCCAGAAGCACTCGGACGAATAAAAGCATTTTTATCTTTAACCAACTCCTCCATTCGGGTTTTATCACCCAAAATACTTCCGTGCGAAATGGAGCTGCTTGGATCAACAGCCAAAACAGCGACTTTTTTTCCTAATGAAGTTAAGTGCTTTCCAAATGCTTCTATAAACGTACTTTTTCCAACGCCGGGAACGCCTGTTATTCCGATACGAATCGATTTATTGGCATGAGGCAAACACGCCTGAATGATTTCATTTGCTTTCTTAAAATGTTCGGGATTGGTACTTTCTACTAGCGTTATCGCACGACTCAAAGCGGTTTTGTCACCACTCAAAATGCTAGTAATTAAATCTTTCGATGAAGGTTGATTTTTTCGCATTTGTTTAATCACTTCAACCGAAGAAGTACTTAACGATTGCGATTGAGCTACGCCATCTATTTCTGTTAAAGCCGATTTTTTTGAAGGTTGTTTCAATTTAAAATATGATTTTACTTCACAAATTTAAACAAAATAATTCCTACTCGATTAAAAAGGAACTCTATTTTGCAGTACGTCTTTCCCGCGCAGGCGGGAATCTATTTTATGGATTCCCGCCTGCGCGGGAAAGACGCAAACTCACTTTCACCTTTTGACTTTTGCCTTCCTTTGCGAACTTTGCGTTAAAACTTTGCGTCTTTGCGGTTAAAAAAGTAACTTTGTCAATCAAAAATTATCAATGTGGAAATCCAAAACGTTACAATAGAAAACAACAAGGAATTACTTCAAAAAACCGTTTTCTCCATTCTTTTTTCCATCAGTTTTGCGCATTTGATTAATGATTTAATTCAGGCGTTAATTCCATCTATTTATCCAATTTTAAAAGAAAGTTACCATTTATCGTTTACACAAATCGGACTGATTACGTTTGCGTTTCAATTTTCAGCCTCTATTTTACAACCTTTTGTTGGCCATTATACCGACAAAAATCCAAAGCCATTTTCACAAATTTACGGCATGTTGTTTTCGATGGTGGGAATAGTATCCATTTCATTCGCTAATAATTTTTATTGGATTATTGCTTCTGTTATGCTCATCGGAATTGGCTCTTCCATATTTCATCCTGAAGCATCCCGAATTTCCAATTTAGCTTCTGGTGGAAAAAGAGGTTTAGCACAATCTATTTTTCAGGTTGGCGGTAATTTCGGAACAGCACTTGGTCCCTTATTAGTAGCTTTAATTGTCGTTCCCAATTCACAAAAATACTTGTTGTGGTTCCTAATTGCCGCTGTAATTGGATTGGTTATTTTAAATAAAATTGCCTTTTGGTACCGCGATCATTTGGTTATGAGAAACAATAAAGCGCAACCTTTTATCGATTTGCACCATCTTCCAAAACGCAAAGTTCAAATTGCAATCGGAATATTATTAGTAGTGATTTTTTCCAAATTTTTCTACTCAGCAAGTCTTTCAACCTATTATGCTTTTTATCTTATTGACAAGTTTCATCTTTCGATACAACAAGCGCAATATCATTTGTTTTTATTCTTGTTTGCCGCAGCTGTGGGAACCATTATTGGAGGTCCATTAGGGGATAAATTCGGAAGAAAATACATCATTTGGTTCTCCGTTTTCGGAGCCACACCTTTTGCCTTATTACTGCCTTATGTTAACTTATTCTGGACCGATATCTTAATCGTTACTATTGGATTAATCATTTCCTCAGCATTCCCAGCCATCATCGTTTATGCGCAAGAATTATTGCCTAAAAAACTTGGCATGGTATCCGGACTTTTCTATGGTTTCGGATTTGCAATGGGTGCTTTTGGTTCGGCTTTTTTAGGAATTCTTGCCGATCACACTTCCATTGGATTTGTGTATCAAGTGTGTTCTTACTTACCGATTATCGGAGTGATTTGTTACTTTTTGCCAAATTTAAAAAAGCAAAAATTGAAAGTTTAGAAGCGGAATGGCTCGGGCTTTCTTGGTTTCCCTTTTCCCGCTTTTTGTCACGCGCGGCGTTTCCTTCAATCGGGGCTAACAAGGTTTTGTCTTTTGTAAATTTACTTTTTCAAATGAACCCTCTGTGCCAACCTCCGTGCATCTCTGTGTAACAACTTTTTGTGTATCTCTCCGAAATAACTTAACTTTACTTTTCAATTAAAAAAAATGCAAATCACACCCGAAGTACATCAAAAACTAACTTCAATTATTGGTTCAGCTTACGTTTTTACCGACGAAGAAACACGCAATTATTACGGTCACGACGAAACCGAAGACTATGTTTTTCCTCCAAGTGTTGTTGTAAAACCAGCGAATACTCATGAAATTTCTGAAATTCTAAAATTGGCAAACGATTATAAAATTCCAGTTACGCCAATGGGAGCAAGAACGGGCTTAAGTGGTGGTGCGTTATGTGTTTACAAAGGCATCGGACTTTCGATGGAACGCTTGAATACCATTATTGAAATCGACGAGCAAAACCTTCAAGTGACTACAGAACCTGCCGTTATTACACAAGTTTTAAGAGAAGCTGTTGCCAAAAAAGGACTGTTTTATCCGGTCGATCCAAGCAGTCAAGGAAGCTGTTGGATTGGAGGAAATGTAGCCGAAAATGCAGGAGGGGCAAGAGCTTTGAAATACGGAGTTACAAAAGATTATGTGTTGAATTTAGAAGTAGTTTTGCCTACAGGTGAAATTATTTGGACGGGTGCAAATACCTTGAAAAATTCAACGGGTTATAACTTGACCCAGTTAATGGTTGGCAGTGAAGGAACACTTGGAGTTATTACTAAAATTGTTTTAAAATTATTGCCCAAAAACTCGCACAACGTTTTAATGTTGGTTCCTTTCTATAATTCAAGTCAGGCATGTGAAGCTGTTTCTGCGATTTTTAGAGCCGGAATTGTTCCAAGTGCTTTAGAATTTATGGAACGTGATGCTATCGATTGGGCGTTGAAATACGTTGACGGATTGAGTGTTCAAGTTGGCGATAAAATTCAAGCACATTTATTAATTGAAGTCGATGGCAATTATCCTGAAATTTTGTTTTCAGAAGCGGAAAAAATAATGACAGTTGTAGAACAATTTCAAATCGATGACGTCCTTTTTGCCGATTCGGAAGATCAAAAAAATGCGCTTTGGAAAATGCGTCGTTCGATTGCAGAAGCGGTAAAATCTAATTCTATTTATAAAGAAGAAGATACCGTTGTGCCACGGTACGTATTGCCAGAATTATTAAATGGCATCAAAAAAATTGGCAATAAATACGGATTCAAATCGATTTGTTACGGTCATGCTGGTGATGGAAATTTACATGTCAATATTATAAAATCGGATATGACAGATGACAATTGGCAATTTGAAGTTCCCAAAGGAATTCGCGAAATATTCGAATTGACGGTTTCTCTAAAAGGAACATTATCAGGTGAACACGGAATAGGTTATGTACAAAAAAACTTTATGGATATTGCGTTCTCTAAAATTCATTTGGAATTAATGGAACGCATTAAATTTGTTTTTGATCCGAATAATATATTAAATCCAGGGAAGATTTTTCCGGATAGTTTGTAATTAAAAGACCGAACTTTATCCAAATCACGATTTTTGGCATACTGCGTATTTCCCGCATAGGCGAGAATCTATTTGGGTGAATGGATTCCCACATACGCGGGAAATACGTAATAGTATAAATAAAAAATCCTCAAACTTTTTACACTTTGAGGATTTTTTGTTTAGTCTCTTTTTGGACTGTTTTTCTTATCTCTTTTTTCAGCTTTCTTTTCTTTAGCCGTTTTAAGTGGCTCTTTTTTTACTGTTTTTTTAGCGTCTTGACTTTTTGCCATAATGTTATTTTTTAATAGTTAGTTATCTTATTGGTATTGTAAATATAATAAATTTAATTAAAATTCACTTTTCATATAAAAAATCCTCAACAGCTTTTACCGTTAAGGATTTTATATACTGAATTTGAATTATTACAATTCCTCCAATTGAATGCGTTTTTTGAATTTTCTAAGTTGTTTAAAATACGTTGGTGTGAGTCCGGTTGTTTTTTTAAACTGGCTTGACAAATGAGCCACGCTACTGTATTCCATTAAGTGGCTAATTTCCGTAAGGGATAATTCATCATATAAAAGCAGTTCTTTAACACGTTCAATTTTGTTTAGAATAATATAATTCACAATTGTTGTCCCTGTTACTTCTGAAAAAAGATTGGCAAGATGACTGTAATTATAATCTAATTGTTCGCTTAAATAATCGGAAAAATTTATTTTAGGATATTTTTCGGAATAATGGATTAATTCGATAATTATGGTCTTAACTTTTTCAATCAGCATGGATTTTTTATCATCCATCAATTCCAATCCTTTTCTTAATAATCCGATACGCAATAATTCTCTATC
>JAYVFV010000136.1:0-4131 GCA_043772885.1 Flavobacteriales bacterium | reverse complement strand
TATCAATTTAGAGCGATTGCGTTGGCTTCCGCTAGAAGTAGGTGATGATTATTTGGTAGTTAATATTCCCGAATATAAACTCCATGTTTTCGAAAGTAAAAAACTAATTTGGGAAGCCAATGTAGTTGTCGGTAAAGAAGCCAAACGAACCAGTATTTTTAAAGGTTCCATTTCGCAAATTGTTTTAAATCCGTATTGGAATATTCCTAATAGTATTATTAAGGAAGAAATTTTACCCAAATTAAAACAAGATGCTTCTTATCTAAAAAAAAATAATATGGAATTGGTTTCGGGCGGAGAAGTAGTCAATGCCTCTAAAATAAAATGGAGCAATTACGCTACAACTATTCCATTTGAGGTTCGTCAAAAGCCTGGATCTGATAATTCGCTAGGAAAAATGAAGTTTCTTTTTCCGAATGGCTTTAACATTTACTTGCACGATACGCCATCAAAAGAACTTTTTGATCGAAATAAAAGAGATTTTAGTCACGGTTGTATTCGAGTAGAAAATCCTAAAAAGTTAGCCTTGTATTTGTTGCAAAATGATAAAGATTGGAAGGAAGAAAAAATAGATGAAGTACTGAAAACCACAACTGAAACTAAAATTGCTCTGAAACCAAAAGTTCCTGTTTATATTACCTATTTCACAGCGTGGGTTGACCACAATGGAAATCTGAATTTTCGTAATGATATATATAATTTGGACGATAAACTGGCAAAAGAAGTTTTTGAAAAGTAAGAAACAAGGAAAGATGCAACTTTTTCAAAAAGTTATGTAACAACTTAATGTATTAATTAATCGAAATTTACGCTATACAAATAACTTAAATAAGTCAAAATTAAAATGGATACCAGAAAAACAATTGACGCATTTAATTCACTTATCGTTATAAATAATGAAAGAATAGAAGGCTATAAAACGGCTTTAGAAAATATACACGATTATGATTTGCAATTGTTCTTTTTAGATTTAATTGAAACGAGTGTTCAGTGTCGAAAAGAGCTTATTATAGAAGTGGAAAAATTGGGCGGAGATCCAGATACAGGAACAAGAGTATGTGGTAAATTTTTTAGAGCATGGATGGAAGTTAAAGCAGCATTGAGTGTGAATGATAAAAAAGCCATTCTTAATTCATGTGAGTACGGGGAAGATGTTGCTCTTGAAACTTACAAGAATGTTTTAATTCAGGAAGTTCACGAAATTGATACATTAGAACAAAAATTATTAAACAATCAATACGCATTACTTAAAACAGATCATGACAAAGTGAGAAAAATGCGAAATATGTATAAAAAAATAAAAATTATAGGTTAATAAAATAAATGTTGTTTAGTCAAGAGAAGAAGAACCTCACCAAAATACAACTGTTTTGGTACTAACAAACAACATTATATAAAAAAGTATGTTACTAAAATCAATGTTGTTTGGTCAAGAGAAGAAGAATTCCTCACCAAAATTTAATTTTTTGGTACTAACAAACTACATTGATTACTTTTTTTAAATGGGAGCTGACTGCCAAAAATCGAATAATAACCTTTGAGTTTTACAATAAAGTCTTAAAAATGGTAGCATACCTAAAAAACAGTTTTACCGATATAGGAAACATTTCCCTATTCACTGCGCGATTTTTTAAAGAAATTTTCAAACGACCTTTTCAGATTAATGAATTTTTTCGTCAATGTTATGTTATCGGATACAAATCATTGCCATTAGTTGTGATTACTGGTTTTATTATGGGTTTGGTACTTACCATACAATCACGCCCAACTTTGGCAAAATTTGGTGCCGAATCATGGTTACCAAGTATGGTTTCACTTTCATTAATTAGAGAAATTGCTCCGGTAATTACAGCATTAATTTGCGCTGGAAAAATTGCATCTGGAATTGGAGCAGAATTGGGCTCGATGAAAGTAACTGAACAAATCGATGCCATGGAAGTCTCGGCAATAAATCCCTATAAATATTTAGTAGTCACCCGAATTTTAGCTACCACTTTAATGGTTCCTATTTTAGTCATCTTTGCCGATTTAGTCGGAATTTTTGGTGGCTATATTGGATATAACATTCACGGAAGTATTACGCTGTATCGTTATTTTTCGGAAGTTTTTGAGCACCTTGAATTTTTGGATTTGCTCCCCGCAGTGATTAAAACTTTTTTCTTCGGTTTTTTTATTGGATTGATAGGTTGTTACAAAGGATTTAATGCTTCAAATGGTACGGCAAGTGTAGGTTTAGCAGCCAATTCGGCTGTTGTTTCAGCATCGCTTTCCATTTTTATTATCGATATGTTGGCGGTGCAATTAACCGATCTTTTTTTCTAAATGTCTATGAAAAATGAAACCGTCATATCAATTAAAAATTTATGCAAGTCATTCGGGAAAAATGAAGTCCTAAAAGGCATTAATTTATCGGTTGACAAAGGAGAAGGATTGGTTATTCTTGGTCGATCTGGAACAGGAAAATCGGTCACTATTAAATGTTTGGTTCGATTGATTGAATCGGACAAAGGTGAAATCAATGTATTTGGAACCGACATTACTAAGTTAAATGAAAATGATCTGAATAAAATCAGGATTAAAATTGGTTTTATGTTTCAAAATGGAGCGTTATACGATTCGATGTCAGTTAGACAGAATCTGGCTTTTACTCTAAAGCATCACACTCCAAATTTGAGTGATGATGAAGTAGAAAAACAAATTATAGATGCGTTGGATAGCGTTGGATTAAAAGAAGCTATCAATATAATGCCAGCTGATTTATCTGGTGGAATGCGAAAACGAATTGGCCTGGCAAGAACGTTGATTATTAATCCGGAAATTATTTTATACGACGAACCGACTTCAGGATTGGATACTATTACAGCGCGTGAAATTAGCGAACTAATGTTATCCATTCAAAAAAAGTATAAAACGACATCCATTATAATTACGCACGATATGGCTTGCGCTAAAACTACTGGAAATCGAATTATGATTTTAAAAGACGGAACTATACATGCTGAAGGAACCTATATAGAACTAGAAAAAAGTAAAGACGATTGGGTGCGTTCTTTTTTTGTTTAATTTAAAATCAATACCAAATGAATAAAAAATCAAATTATATATGGAAATTGGGAATGTTTGTCTTATTAGGTCTTGTGTTGTTTGTAATAACCGTTTACTGGATAGGACAGAACCAAAATTTATTTGGATCAACATTTCGCTTAAATGCCAAATTTAAAAATATAGGCGGATTAAAAATTGGCAATAATGTACGTTTTTCAGGTATTGATGTGGGTACCGTAAAAGACATTGCCTTTGTTTCCGATTCTATTGTTGTTGTTAATCTGGTAGTAAAAGAAGAGGTTCAGAAATACATTAAAACCGATGCTATAGCTAGTATTGGATCGGATGGTTTGATGGGCGATAAAGTATTAACAATCTCTCCAGGAAATTTATCTACTAAAATAGTAAAAGACAATAGTGTCATTGCGTCATCACAAGCAATTGAAATTGAAGATTTGATGATAGGGCTGAAGGTAAGTATTGATAATGCTGCAATCATAACCACCGAGTTGGCAACATTTACGGGCAAAATGAACAATCCAAATAGTGTTTTATCAAAATTAGTTGACGATGAAAAATTAGGAAAATCAGTAGGTGCTTCTTTAAAAAATGTAGAGCACGCCACCAAAGAGTTAACCCAAATTGAAGCAGCAGCCAAGGATAATTTTTTACTTAGAGGTTATTTCAAAAAACAGAAAAAAGCGGCAGCAAAGAAAGAAGCCGCCAAAAAGAAAGCTGCTGAAGAAAAGAAAAATTAATAGTGTCTGTGAATTATATAACTTTTACCAAAATTGATGTAACAATTACGCAATAATTATGTGACATCTTTACACTATTAATAACATAAAAAAAAGACCAATGAAAACAATAAAATTTATTACCTTAGGAATACTTCTTTTAGCAGCTATTCCAAATCAAGCTCAAGTTTCAGTAAACGTTAATATGGGAGTACCTACTTGGGGACCAAGAGTAACAACTGAAGAGTATTATTATTTACCCGATGTCAATTCGTATTATGATATACGAGCAAGGCAATTTATTTACTTCAGTAATGGTGGATGGATAAGAGCCAATCAATTGGCACCT
>JAYVFV010000135.1:0-4131 GCA_043772885.1 Flavobacteriales bacterium | reverse complement strand
TCATTGAGTTGTATGTCTAAAAAAACAACTTGAGGTTTTAATGTATCGATGGCTTTAAAACCAGTTTCAGCACTATCCGCTTCGCCGATAATTTTAATTTCTGGAGCATAAAGTGTGAGTAGGTTTTTTATACCGTTTCTCAAATTACTGTCGTCGTCTATTACTACTGCTGTAATCATATTTTTGCTAATGTGTTATTTGTATATTGTAATGGTAATTTCAAAACTACTTTTGTTCCTGCTGTATTGCCATTATTTTTTAGTTCTTCAATAGTAAAATTGGCTTTTTTACCAGTTGCTGTTTCAATCATTTCCATTCTCTTTTTAGTGATATCCAATGCCATTGATTTATGGATAACAACCGTATTTTCTTTTGCAATCTGTGATTGTTGAAAACCAATTCCGTTGTCTTCTACTGTACAAATCAAACTTTCTTTTTCAATAGTGAAATGAATCGCTATGGCTCCCATCTCTTTTTTTGGAATGACACCGTGAATAATGGCATTCTCAACAAATGGCTGCACTAATAATGGCGCAATGGCGTGGTCGTCTTCGATATCATTACTTTTCGAAATAGTAAAAGTGAATCTGTTATTGAATCGCAATTGCTCTAATTCTAAATAATTTTGCAATCCTTCAATTTCTTTATCAATTGGAATTAAAGATTCTTTAGAATATTCCAATGTCAATCGCATTAATTTAGAAAATTTCGCCAAATATTTTATGGCTGTTTCGGTTCCATTTTCGGTGATGAAACTCGAAATCGAACCCAAACAATTAAATACAAAATGCGGATTCATTTGCAGATGCAATGCTTTTTGTTCGTATTGTGCTAATTCTTTTTGAAGTGTCAATGTTTTTTTGAGCTGTGTTCTGTTGTAAATTAAAAAGAAGATTCCGAAAAGCAACAATGTAAATAACACTGCAAAAAAGAGTTGCATGGTATTTCTTTTGGATTGCTCGTTTAATAAAATTTCTTTTTTCTCGAGTTCTTCTTTCTGCAACACTTCGCGTTTTTCGAATTCAAAATTCATTTCTTCTTCTACACTTTTTCGAATATTCGTTTCATTAATCAAACTGTCGTTGGCTTTGCTGTACAATTTGTAATGCGCCAACGCTTCATTATAATTTCCATGCGCTGAGTAAATATCACTTAGTAGTTTTTCTGAAATCACTATTTGTTCTAAAACATTTATTTCTTTGGCCAATTGAAGTGATTTGTTGGAAGCACTCAAAGCTTCTTTTAATTTGTGCTGCTCTAAATACAATTGTCCGAGATAAATATAGGTATCGGCAACACCAAACTTATCCTCAATAATTTCAAAAGTTGTGATGGCTAAATTCCAATTTTCAATTGCTTTAGCAGCATTGTTGGTAGCTTTAAAATACAATCCGTAATTATTATACCATTCGCCAAGTGCTCTTGGATTTGGGTTTTTATCTATAGCAATTTTGGATCTGGAATAATATTCTGCTGCCTTATTGTAATTTTTCTTAGTGAGGTAGGAATTAGCAATATTGGTAAGTATGATTCCGATGTTTGGATCGTTTAATCGGTGCTGAATTTCTTCTGCTTTTATAAAATAGTATAATGCTTTAGAAAGTTCTGATTGCGATTTGTATACGATTCCGATGTTATTGTATAGTTTTGCACACTTTTGAGCATCATTAATTTCTTCATAGATTTTAACCGACTTCAGATAAAATCGCAATGCTTTTGCATAATTGCTCTGTTCTGAAAAAACGATTCCGATACTACCATATGCTTTTGCCAATCCTTTTTTTCTATCCAAACCTACTATAGCATTCGCATTATTTTCAAACAGTTCCTGAGCCAATACAAAATTCTGAAGTGCATTAGGATAGTTCCCTATTATGATGTTTGAATTCCCTAAATTTAGATAAGCATTTCCTTCTCCCGGTTTAAACTTAATTTGTTTTGATAATTGCAAAGCCTTTTCAGCATATTGGTTCATCAACTTCGGATCGGAAGTTTTGTATTCGTCTGCAATCGAATTGAGGGTTTGTACTTTAACACTGTCTTTTTTAGCATTTTTTAAAGCAACAAGTAAACTGTCGATTGATTTGCTTTGGGAATTAGCAAATAAGGAAAATAGTAGAAAAATATACAGGAATACTTTTGGCATCTTTTTTAAACTGTTGATGAGCAAATGTAATATTTACATTTCTGAAAAAATTGCGTTATTTAGAATTCGATAGGTTTGGGTTAGAATTCGTTCATAAAAAAACCCTTCTAGAATTTAAAACGCTAAAAGGGTTACTATTTAATCTTTAAATCTTACTTCTGCTTAAACGCTCTCAGTCCCGGAAAATATGCCGTATCTCCCAATTCTTCTTCAATACGCAACAACTGGTTGTATTTTGCCATTCTATCAGAACGTGAAGCTGAACCTGTTTTGATTTGTCCACAGTTTAAAGCTACGGCTAAATCGGCAATGGTATTATCTTCTGTTTCTCCCGAACGATGTGACATTACAGAAGTATATCCTGCATTGTGTGCCATGTTTACTGCTGAAATCGTTTCTGTTAAGGTTCCGATTTGGTTTACTTTTATTAAAATGGAATTGGCAATTCCTTCTTTGATTCCGCGGGATAGACGTTCTACATTCGTAACGAATAAATCATCTCCTACTAATTGTGTTTTAGTTCCAATTAATTCGGTTAAGTATTTCCAACCTTCCCAATCGTCTTCGTACATTCCGTCTTCAATAGAAATAATTGGATAATTTGCTGCTAGAGAAGCCAAATATTCTACTTGTTCTTTTGACGTTCGTACATTACCATTAGCACCTTCAAATTTAGTATAATCGTATTTCCCGTTTACATAAAATTCAGACGCAGCGCAATCAAGGGCAATCATGATTTCATCTCCAAATTTATAACCTGCATTTTCAACTGCCTTTTTAATCGTATCTAAAGCATCTTCTGTTCCGCCAGCTAAGTTCGGAGCAAAACCTCCTTCATCACCAACAGCTGTTGACAATCCTCTATCGTGTAATACTTTTTTTAAGTTGTGAAAAATTTCAGTTCCCATCTGCATGGCATGTGTAAATGAAGTTGCTTTTACAGGCATTATCATAAACTCTTGGAAAGCAATCGGAGCATCCGAATGGGAACCACCGTTGATAATGTTCATCATTGGAACTGGTAATGTGTTGGCAGAAACTCCTCCAACATATCTATATAAAGGTAATCCTAATTCGTTGGCCGCTGCTTTTGCTGCTGCTAAAGAAACTCCTAAAATTGCATTTGCTCCTAAGTTTGATTTGTTTGGAGTTCCGTCTAAATCAATCATAATTCGGTCGATTAGATTTTGTTCGAAGACTGAAGTTCCTAATAATTCTGGACCAATTTTCGTATTTACATTTTCAACTGCTTTTAAAACCCCTTTTCCCATATAGTTTTTTCCGCCATCACGAAGTTCAACCGCTTCGTGTTCTCCGGTTGATGCTCCACTCGGAACGGCAGCTCGACCAAGAACACCGTTTTCTGTTATAACATCTACTTCGATGGTTGGATTTCCTCTTGAATCTAAAATTTGTCTTGCATGTACTTTAATTATAATACTCATTTGGTTAAGGTTTTTGTTGTTTTTTAATTCCTTTTTTCAAGTTTACAAATTTAAACAATCGATAAAAATAATCACTCTATATAGTTGAAAACTTATAAACGCAAACGAGTTAGTACTTTTTAATTGTGCTAAAGCTAATTTTTTGCATAATAAAAATTAAAAAGCATGCGATTTTTATAATAATTTTATTGTAGTCTTTTTATTATATTTTTTATTATTATTTGTATTTCATCGATTATATGTGTATTTTACAGATATTTTGTATAAATATATTGAAATAAAATTCTTAGTTTTATACCGTTAATAAGCCCCAAAAAATTAACCTACTAAATTTTACATTTTGAAAACTTTAAATAGAAAACCGATTATAATCGCGAGTTTCCTTGTGCTATTTTTTATAAATAACACAGTTATCGCTCAAAATTACAGAAATCCGAAAGCTTACATTAATGACTTTGTTAAAAACGAGCAATTTGCAAAAGAGTCATTAGCGGAATATTCTTCATCTATAATTAATATTAGTTCTGATGTAAGGGTTCA
>JAYVFV010000134.1:0-12558 GCA_043772885.1 Flavobacteriales bacterium | reverse complement strand
TTGCTGTATTTATATCTGATAATGGCATTCTATTCCCTTCATAGTCAATATAAAAAGACTCTTGTTCATCCATCACTCTTGCAATAGGTGTTTTTTGTTTCACCACTGCTTTCAGCACTCCATCAACACTAACAAACACTTCTGATTTCTCAATCATTTCTTGTTTGTTGATAGAATTTTCCAATTTGTTCAAATCTACTTCAACTTTTGCGATGGTTTTTACATCTCTTTTATTTTCTATTAACAATTTATTAACCATTTCATTTTTCACAAAAAGGTTGTCTCCTTCGAGGAAAATTACCTCCGATTTAATCAGCTTTCTACTGTCATTTCGGAGCTTCGCAAAGGAATATAGAAATAGTACCAACGCAAACATTAGCAATAATCGTATGGTAGACCAGTTGAAAAATTTCATATTTTTTTTCTTTTTTTTCGTCCAGATAAATCTGGACGCTATTCAGCTAAAGCTTTCTTAATTGACGGAACTAATTCTCCGATATCACCAGCTCCAATGGTGACAATAACAGTCGCATTATTTTCTAAAACTGTTGGAATTAAATCTTCCTTTGATACCAACTTTTTATTTGCGTTTTTCATTTTTGAAAGCAACCAACTCGACGTAATTCCTTCCATTGGTAATTCACGTGCTGGGTAAATATCCAATAATATAATGTCATCAAAAGCATCCAGACTTTTGGCAAAATCGTCTGCAAAATCATTAGTTCTACTAAACAAATGCGGTTGAAAAATAGCCAACACTTTTTGATTCGGATACAATTCTCTAACCGCCTGATGGACGGCGTTTATTTCTGTTGGATGATGCGCGTAATCATCAATATAAACGAACTTGTCTGTTTTTATTTGATAGGAAAATCGTCTTTGCACTCCTTTAAATGATGCTAAGGCCTTAGCGATGGAATTGGTTGGGGAACCAAACGTTTTGGCCATCGCTAAAGCCATTAAAGCATTCATTAAATTATGATGTCCAGGTAAACAGAATTCTATATTTTTTATTGTTTCAGAAGGCGTTTGTACATCAAAAACATAACTGCTGTTTTCGATTCTGATATTGTATGCTTTGAAAAGCCCCCTAACCCCCGAAGGGGGAATTTGACTTTCAGAAATTTCAACTTCAATCCCTTCTAAATCCAGTCCTTTTGGAACAAATAGTTTGGTTTTGTCAGTGACTTTATCGGCGAATTCTCTAAAGGAATCTTCGATAGTTGCTGCGTCTCCATAAATATCCAAATGATCGGCATCCATAGAAGTGACGCAAGCAATATTGGGATGCAAGTGCAAGAATGATCTGTCAAATTCATCGGCTTCAACAACAGTTACAGTTTTACCATTTCCAATTAAATTGGAGTTGTAGTTTTCGACAATTCCGCCAAGGAAAGCTGTTACATCAACACCACTTTCGTATAAAATATGTCCGAGTATGCTTGATGTTGTTGTTTTTCCGTGTGTTCCAGCGACTGCGAAACAGAAGGTGTCTTTGGTTATAATTCCTAAAACTTCAGCTCGTTTTTTAATTATAAAATCTCTTTCAATAAAGTAATTCCACTCTGAATGTAAAATAGGAACCGCTGGAGTTACAATAACCAAGGTATTTTCAACATAAAAGTCAGTTGGAATTAAACTAATGTTGTCTTCAAAATGAATGTTCATTCCACTAGCAGTTAACTCGTTAGTGAGCATCGTTGGCGTTTTATCGTAACCCGAAACACACTTGCCAATGTTTTGGAAATAACGCGCCAGAGCACTCATCCCGATGCCTCCTATTCCGATGAAATAAACGTTATGTATTTGGTTTAAGTTCATATTTTTTGTTTCAGGTTTAAAGTTTCAGGTTTTGGAACTTGAAACTTTAAATTTTAAATTAATTTTATTATTTGTTCGACAATATCTTTTGTGGCGTTGGGTTTTGCTAACTTTTTTATATTTTGACTTAAATTGCTTTGTAAATTTTCGTCGTGAAGTAAGATGTTGAAAACACTTTCAAATTTTTCATCCAATTCACTTTCTTTTAAAAGTAGCGCTCCTTTCTTGTTTACTATTGCCTTAGCATTTTTGGTTTGATGATCTTCGGCGACATTAGGTGACGGAATGAAAATTACTGGTTTTCCTACCAAACACAACTCCGAAACCGACGATGCTCCAGCACGGGAAATGATAAAATCCGCAGCAGCGTATATCAAATCCATACGGTCGATAAACGAAATTACCTGAACATTTTCGACTTCCGAAAAATGCATATAATCGGACATATATAAATTACCACATTGCCAAATTATCTGTAAATTATGGTTACGTAAGAAATCGATTTCTTTTGCAATTAATTGATTGATTCTTCTGGCGCCTAAGCTTCCTCCAATTACCAACAACGTTTTTTTATTGTCATCCAAATTGAAATAAACAAGAGCTTCATTTCTTTTAGAATCGATGTCTAAAATATCTTGTCGAACAGGATTTCCCGTAAGACTCATTTTTGCTGCCGGAAAAAATCGCTCTAAATTTTCATACGCCACGCAAATAGCATTCGCTTTTTTGCTTAACAATTTATTCGTAATTCCGGGATAGGAATTTTGTTCTTGAATGACTGTTGGGATGTTTAAACTATTCGCCATTTGTAATAACGGTCCGCTTGCAAAACCTCCAGTTCCAATCACTACATCGGGTTGGAAGTTTTTTATTATTGTTCTTGATTTCCATAAACTGCTAACCAATTTAAGTGGAAACATGGCATTTTGAATTGTTATTTTTCTTTGAATACCAGCAATCCAGAGACCTTCAATTTTGTAACCCTCTTGTGGTACTTTTTGCATTTCCATTTTGTCTTGAGCTCCAACAAAAAGAAATTCTGCATTTGGAAAACGCAATTTTAATTCATTAGCAATGGCTATTGCAGGATAGATATGTCCTCCTGTTCCTCCGCCGCTTAGTATGAATTTGTATGGTTTCATTTTTTTGAGTTGCTGAGTGACTGAGTTGCTGAGAAACTGTGTCAATCGATATTGTACATTTATTTTTTATTTAAAACAGCATTCATTGGATTATCGGTAATCGAATACGCTTCTTCATTTTCTGATTCTTCGTCTTCTTGTAATTGTTTATCGATGAGTTTTTTTAACGCATCTTCTCGTTTTTGTTTTTCATTTAACTCTTGGGCAATTTCTTCTTCTTTTTTGGTTACGCTTAAAATGATTCCGAGTGCAATACTCGTCATCCAAACCGAACTTCCTCCAGAACTTATAAGAGGTAATGTTTGTCCGGTAACCGGTAATAATTCGACAGCAACTGCCATATTAATTAATGCTTGAAAAATGATTGGAAATCCCAAACCTACTACAACTAATTTTCCGAAAAGGGAATTGGATTTATGCGCGGCGACGACAAATCGGAAGAGCAAAAGCAGATAGATTCCTAAAACAGAAAACGCTCCGATTAATCCGTATTCTTCCACAATAATGGCGTAAATAAAATCGGATGATGATTGCGGCAAAAAGTTTTTTTGAATGCTTTTCCCTGGCCCGAGTCCGTATATTCCGCCTGAAGCGATTGCGATTTTTGCTTTTTCAATTTGGTAATCATCTTCGCCTGGTTTGTTACTTGTGAAATTATCAATACGGCTAATCCAAGTATCGACACGATTGGGAAAAGCATCTGGAAACGCTTTTACAACAAGTATAAAAAACATCAGCGCAACTACTCCAGTTCCCAGAATAACGGCTATGTATTTTAATGGATATTTTCCAATAAAAGCTAACATAATTACCATGGCAAAAATCAGCGCTGCTGTAGAAAAATTGGCTGGAAGAATTAATACTAATGTTATAAAAACGGGCATCCATAATTCGAATAAAGATTGTTGAAATGTTGGTTTTTCTTCCCGCGATTTGGATAAATACCGCGCTACATAAATATACAATACAATGGCGGCAAAAGTGGAAGTTTGAAAAGAAATACCAATAAACGGAACTTGTATCCATCGACTCGCGTTGGCACCATCTATCACAGAACCTTTGACCAAAGTATACACTAATAAAATCCAAACAATTGGTAAGGCAATTCGCGATATCCCTCTGAAATAATGATACGGAATTTTATGTACTTGATAAATAATGAAAAAACCAATAAAAATATGCGCCAAATGTTTTATTAGATACGTAATGGCATTTCCTGAACCATTTCGCATGTACGCCAAATTACTACTGGCACTAAAAACTGGCATGAATGAAAACAAGGCTAAAAGAGCAACAAATGCCCAAATAACTTTATCTCCTTTTAAACTGTTTATTAGTTGTTTCATTTTTAAAGTTTGGAGTTTAGGAGTTTAGGAGTTTAGCAGAATCATACTAAACTTTTAAACTCTTAAACTTCTAAAATTTTTTTATAAATTTTTTACTTCTTCTTTAAATTGATTTCCTCTGTCTTCATAATTCTGAAACAAATCAAAACTAGCGCATGCTGGTGAAAGAAGTACGGTATCTCCTTTTTCGGCAATGTGTCGCGCTGTGTTTACGGCATCGTGCATATTATCGACTTCCACCATCATATCGACCACATTTCCAAAAGCATCAATTATCTTTTTATTTTCAACACCAAGACAAATAATTGCTTTCACTTTTTCATGTACCAAAGCCATTAATTCGCTATAATCATTTCCTTTATCAACACCACCGACAATCCAAACCGTTGGCGTCGTCATGCTGTCAAGAGCAAAGAAAGTTGCATTCACATTCGTGGCTTTACTATCGTTGATGTAAAGTACATTTTGAATTTTAAGTACTTTCTCCAATCGATGTTCAACACCTTGAAAATTAGACAAGCTTTCGCGGATGGTTTCCTTTCTGATGCGCATTAACTGCGCTACAGAGGTAGCAGCCATTGCGTTTTTCATGTTGTGCTGTCCTTCTAATGCAATTTGTGATGTTTCCATCATAAATTCTTCTTGGTTGATGTTTAATTCCATGGTTTTGTTGTTTATAAATGCTCCGTTTTCCAACTTATTTGTTAAAGAAAAAGGAATTAGTTTTGCTTTTGTTTTGTTGTTCTGTAACCAGTTTTTAATCGCTTCATCATCGGCATCATAAATGAGGTAATCTTCCTCTGTTTGATTCATTGTGATTCTAAATTTTGATGCGATATAATTTTCATATTTATACTCGTATCGGTCTAAATGGTCTGGACTAATGTTAGTAATAATTGCGATATGCGGTTTGTAATCCACTATTCCGTCTAGTTGAAAACTGCTCAATTCAAGCACATACGAATCGAAATTTTCTTCGGCCACTTGCCACGCGAAACTCTTTCCGATGTTACCTCCCAATCCTACATTTAATCCTCCCGATTTTAATAAATGGTAGGTTAACATTGTGGTGGTGGTTTTGCCATTACTTCCTGTAATTCCTATCGTAATTGCTTTGGTAAACTGGTAAGCAAATTCGATTTCAGAAATCACTGGAATTCCTTTTTCCAAAAACTGTTTTATAATTGGCGCTTTATCTGGAATTCCCGGACTTTTCATTACGACATCGGCATTCAGTAATAATGCTTCTGTATGCTTTTCGTCTTCCCATTTAATGTCGTTATTTATAAGAACTTGTTTGTAATTGTCTTTTATTTTACCGAAATCGGATACAAAAACATCGTATCCTTTTTGCTTTCCTAAAATGGCAGTTCCTACTCCACTTTCGCCACCTCCAAGAATTACTAACCGTTGCACTATCTTAATTTTAATGTTACAATTGAAACGATCGCCAACAGAATGGATACAATCCAAAATCGGGTTACAATTTTACTTTCGTGATAGCCTTTTTTCTGATAATGATGATGTAAAGGCGCCATTAGAAATATTCTTCTTCCTTCCCCAAATCGTTTTTTGGTGTATTTGAAATAGAATACCTGAATAATTACAGAGGCGTTTTCAGCAAAAAATATGGCACATAAAACGGGCAATAACATTTCTTTCCTTACGGATATGGCGAGAACTGCTATAATTCCTCCAATGGTTAAACTTCCTGTATCTCCCATAAATACTGATGCTGGATACGAATTGTACCAAAGAAATCCGATTAATGACCCAACAAAAGCAGCAATAAACACTGTCATTTCTCCCGAATTTGGGATGTACATAATATTGAGGTAGCTTGATAAAATAACGTTACCAGAAACGAAAGTGAAAATTCCTAATGCGAGTACCGAAATAGCAGAAGTTCCTGCGGCTAAACCGTCAATTCCGTCGGTAAGATTGGCGCCATTCGAAACGGCAGTGATGATAAAAATTACAATTGGAATGAATACTAACCACGCCCAATTTTCATATCCATCGCCAGTCCATTCGATAAATTTGGCATAATCTAATTCGTTGTTTTTTGTGAAAGGAATTGTTGTTGTCATTGATTTTAATTCCTTGGGCGTTTGACTAACTACTCTTTCCGTTTGATTGAACGTAATGGGTTTTGCTGATTTTTCACGAACGGTTACATTCGGATTGAAATACAAAACAGAACCCACAATTAATCCCAATCCAACCTGGCCAATAACTTTAAAAATGCCTTTTAAACCTTGTTTGTCTTTTTTGAAAATTTTGATGTAATCGTCGATGAAACCAATTGTTCCCATCCAAAGCGTCGTAACAATCAATAAAATGATGTAAATGTTATTTAGCTTCGTTAACAATAGCGCCGGAATCAATGTAGCAATGATGATGATTAATCCACCCATTGTTGGTGTTCCTGCTTTTTGATTTTGTCCTTCTAAACCTAGTTCTCTAACCGTTTCGCCAACTTGTTGTCTTCTTAAAAAAGCAACTATTTTTTTTCCATAAATTGTAGATATCATCAAGGAAAGAATCAATGCCAATGCCGAACGAAATGTAATGTATTGAAACACTCCAGTTCCCGGAACATCTAATGCTTTGTCTAAATATTCAAATAAATAATATAGCATATTCGGTTATGTGTTTATCGGGTTATTTGTTTAATTTTTTTAAAATTTCCTGCACTATTTTCATATCATCAAAATCATGTTTCACTCCATTAATTTCTTGATAGGTTTCATGCCCTTTTCCTGCGATTAGGATAATATCGTTAGCATTTGCCAATTGACATGCTGTTTTTATGGCTTGTTTTCTATCTTCAATAGAAAGTGATTTTTTATAATTTTGCGGCTCAACACCTGCTTCCATTTCGGCAATTATGGCTTTTGGATCTTCTGTTCTTGGATTGTCCGACGTAATGATCACTTTATCGCTCAATGCTGTTGCGATGTTTGCCATGAGGGGTCTTTTTGCTTTGTCTCTATCGCCGCCACATCCAACAATGGTGATTAATTGCTCGTTTTTGGTTCGAATATCGTTGATAGTATTCAATACATTTTCTAATGCATCTGGTGTATGAGCATAATCCACAATCGCTGTGATTTTCTCATCGGAAACGATAAACTGAAAACGACCCGATACACTTTCTAATTCGGATAACAATCGTAATACTTCTAAACTTTCTAATCCAAGTTCGACAGCGGTTCCGTAAATAGCTAATAAATTGTAGGCGTTGAAAGTCCCTATTAATCGCACCCAAACTTCATTTTCATTGATTTTAAGCAGCAATCCACTCAATTGATTTTCTAAAATTTGTGCTTTATAAATGGCATACGTTTTTAAAGCGTAGGTCAATTTTCTGGCTAATGAATTTTGCAACATCACCAAACCATTCTTGTCGTCAACATTCGTCAATGCAAAAGCGGTTTTTGGTAACTGGTCAAAAAATGATTTTTTTACGTTGCGGTATTCTGAAAAAGTAGCGTGGTAATCTAAATGATCGTGGGATAGATTGGTGAAAACGCCACCTGCGAATTGCAATCCTTCGGTGCGTTTTTGATGAATTCCGTGGGAACTCACTTCCATAAAACAATAATCAACACCCTTTTCAATCATTTCATTTAAATAATAATTGATGATTAAGGAATCGGGAGTGGTATGCGTCGCTTTGTGTTCAACGTCATCTACCATAATTTTCACTGTCGAAAGCAATCCAACTTTATAGCCTGCTTTTTTAAATAATTGATATAGCAGAGAAGCGATGGTTGTTTTTCCGTTCGTTCCTGTAATACCAACTAATTGCAGCTTTGAAGAAGGATTATCATAATAATTGGCAGCCATAAAAGCCAGAGCTGCATTGGTATCTTTAACTTGTACATACGTGATTCCGGTTACGATAACTTCAGGAAAGAAGTCGCACACGACAGCAATAGCACCGAGATTAATCGCTTTTTCGATAAAGTCGTGTCCGTTGGAAACTGACCCTCTAATAGCAACAAATACATCATTTTCTTGAATTTTTCTCGAATCAAATTCGATTTTATTCACAGGTATTTCGGTAGAACCCTTTACGGCTTCAATCGCTACTTTGTATAATATGTTTTTAAGAATAATCACGATAATTCTAATAGTATAGTTGCGTTTTTAATAATGGCTTGACCTGGTTGAATGGATTGTGATTTCACTTTTCCTACTCCAATCACTTTTACTTTTAATTTTAGATTTTCTAGCAATGCAATGGCATCCATTCCTGACATTCCTTTTAAATTTGGGATGTATTTTGGCGTTTGTTGATTGTAATAGTTTTGATAACTAACTTCCTGCTTGGTTACTTTTCTATTTAAATTTTTAATTTCATTGGTGGAAGGCGAATCGGTAAATATTTTTTGAGCAATGCGTTTAAAAACGGGACCTGCAACATCAGCACCATAATAATTATTCATTGATGTATTGGGTTTGTGTACCACCACGATACAAGAATATTTAGGATTATCAGCAGGAAAATAACCAACAAAAGAAGAAATGTAGTGTTTGTCATTTCCTCCATTTTTACCATAATTGGCTTGTGCTGTTCCAGTTTTTCCTGCCATAGAAAAATCTTTGGAATACAGTTTAGAACCGGTACCTTTCTTCACCACATTTTGCAAAACGACCTTTAACTTTTTAATCGTTTCCTTAGAGCAAATACTTGGATTTATAACTTGCTTGTTATACTTTTTAATGACTTTGTTCCATTCTTTAATTTCGGAAACAAAAATGGGTTTTACCATTTCACCATTATTGGCAACAGCATTATAAAGCGTTAATGTTTGTAGCGGCGTAATGGCAACTCCGTATCCGAAAGCCATCCATGGCAGTGCAGTTCCGCTCCACGATGATTTTCCCGGTTGTGGAATTTTAGGAATTCCTTCTCCTTGAAACGGTAATCCTAATGGTTTATTTAATCCCATTCGATCAATTCGATTTACAAATTCTTGCGGATTGTTTTTATAATTTTCGTAAACCGCTTGCACCATTATGGTATTGGAAGACACTTCAAAGCCACGAGCTAATGAAATTTTGCCGTAACCGCCCTCGTGTGAATCACGCACTTTTTTTCCGTAATAAATGATGGTTCCGCCGTTGCTATCGTATACTTTACTCGTGTCAACTTTATTGTCATCAAGCAAGGCAATCATGTCCACTAATTTGAAAGTAGAACCTGGCTCATGCGATTCGGCAATAGCGTAATTCACCGTTTCATAGTAAGAGTCATCTGCTGCTTTTCCTAAATTGGAAATCGCTTTTACTTTACCTGTTTTAGTTTCCATAACGACCACACATCCATGATCGGCACCGTATTCTTCTAATTGTTTTAGCAACGCATGGTGGGCGATATCCTGAATGTAAACATCAATTGTTGAAATAACATCGTAACCATCTTGAGGCTCTACTTCATTCACATCACGAATGGGTTTCCATTGTCCTTTAGCGATTTTTTGTTTTAAGATTTTTCCGTCTTTACCGTTTAGGTATCTCCGAAACGACCATTCTATTCCTTTTCCGTCTGGATTTCCTGCTGGAGTAATTCTTTCGTAACCAATAGTTCGTTCGGCAATTTTTCCAATAGGATGCACGCGAACTGTTTTTTGTTCTACAATAATTCCACCTTTATTGGCTCCCAAATTGAATAATGGAAATCCTTTAATTTGCACATATTGGGTATAACTCAAATCGCGGGCGATTAATAAATAACGGTTTTTGTTTGCTTTGGCTCTTCTTAATTGAGATTCAAAAAAAGAACTGGGTTTGTTTAACAAAAGAGAAAGCGAATCGGCTAATGGTTTTACATTTTTTTCGAAAGCGGCCGTTTTTGGAGTAACTGCATCAAATCGGATGCTATAATTTGGAATAGAGGTTGCTAAAAGACTTCCATCAGACGAGTAAATATTTCCTTTATTCGCTGGGATAATGAAGTTTTTAACCGATCTTTCTTTGGCTAATTTGCGATAATAATTCCCATCAACCCATTGAATATTGGTGAGTTTCACCATAATAGCAATTGCCATCACTAAGACAATAAATGCCATAAGATAGATGCGATAAGAAATTTGTTTATCTTCTACTGCCATAGTTTTTTAAAGAAACTTTTGTCGATTGGTTTTTTAACTTTTATTTTTTTTGGCGGAACTTGAGAAGGGAAAATTCCTCTTAATTCCATTTTTTGCGAGATGGTTGATTCCATTTTTAATTTCATTAATTCGGATCTTCTATCTACAAATTCGGAGCGCAATTCTTTAACTTCATTTGTTAATTCAGCTATTCTAAACACTTTTTGTTCGAATTGATGTGTATTGGCAATCATTAGTATGGCTAGAATAATTAGAAAAACAATAAATCGCCAGTTTCTTGTTGCATCTTCATTTACTAAATACCGCGCTTTTAATATGCTGTAAACTCCGCCTTTCATAATTATTTTTTTTCTGCTATTCGCAACTTGGCACTTCTTGCTCTGTTGTTGATTTTAATTTCAGCATCGGTTGGAACAATTAATTTTCCAACTAATTTGAATGGAACCGAAAAATTTCCGAAGAAATCGCGTTCTGGTTCTCCATCAAACAATCCGTTTTTCATAAATCGTTTCACTAATCTATCTTCTAACGAATGATATGAAATCACACTTAATCGTCCTTCGGGTTTTAAAATCTCTAGCGATTGTTCTAAAAATTCTTTCAAAACATCCATTTCCTGATTGACTTCAATTCGTATGGCTTGGTATATTTGTGCTAAAATTTTATTACTACTGTGAGCGGGTAGAAACCGTCCTAAAATTGCTTTTAATTCGTCTGTAGTTTGAATTTGATTATGCTCTCTAGCTTCAATAATTGTTTTAGATAAAGCCGAGGCATTTTTTAATTCACCATAATCAAAAAAAACCCGACGCAAATTGCTTTCATCATATTCATTAACCACTTTAAAAGCATCCAGTTCATTTTTTTTACTCATTCTCATATCCAAATGCGCATCAAAACGTGTCGAAAAACCCCTTTCAGGAACATCAAATTGATGTGAAGAAACGCCTAGATCAGCTAAAATTCCATCGACATTTTTCACTCCGTGAAATCGTAAAAATCTTTTTATATATCTGAAATTTTCAGGAATCAAAACAAAGCGTTCGTCAGGTAATGTATTCTCAAAAGCATCTTCATCTTGGTCGAAACCAAATAATTTACCATCTGGACCTAATCGTTTTAAAATTTCTTTTGAATGTCCGCCGCCGCCAAAAGTAACATCAACATAAATTCCATTTGGTTTAATATTCAAACCTTCTACTGTTTCGTTTAAAAGAACAGGATTATGATATTCCATTGTCGTCATCATTTACATTTCCCATAACATCTTCAGCCAAATCAGCAAAATCACCAACAAAATCATCTATTGCTTTTTCGTAAAGCTCTTTATCCCAGATTTCAATAATATTTATAGCCGAAGACAACACTATGTCTTTAGAAATTTTAGCAAACACTGACAAATCTTTAGAAACTAACAATCGACCTAAATTATCAATTTCAACTACTTTGACACCAGCTGTAAATCGACGAATGAAGTCGTTGTTCTTTTTAACAAATCGGTTGAGCTTGTTTATTTTTTGCATCATTAAATTCCACTCACTCATCGGATACAATTCCAAACAAGGCTGAAACACCGAACGCTTCAAGACAAAACCGTCTTGCAGTGAAGAAGAAAGTTGCTTCTTTAATGACGCAGGAATAAGTAGCCTTCCTTTGGCATCAATTTTACATTCGTATGTTCCGATTAAAGAATTCAAAAAAATACTTTTAGTTGGTTAAAAAGCAAAAATATAAAATTTCTTCCCACATTTTACTACTTTTTCCCACTTTGTTGATAAGTTTTACCACATATTTGCATTTGGAATTGAAACTTAAAAAATCGCATATTTAATTATGTTTAATAAAAATCAGGAAATGATTGTTATTTTATAAAATAATCGCCCAAAGAGCATTTTTATTAAAATTAATGTCGCTATTATGTTAAAATTGTCTAAAATTAATTAGAATTAAAAAGTAGGTAAATGTTGACAATTAACCTATTGGATTCTTAAAATATAAAATGCAAGGAAATAGATTTATATTAATAAGTAACCCGTTGGGTGTAATTAAATTATTTGATTTTTAATATTGTTTATTGGTCTATCAAAGATGAATTTATTGATATATTGAACCAATGTTAATGCTGTT
>JAYVFV010000133.1:0-4202 GCA_043772885.1 Flavobacteriales bacterium | reverse complement strand
ACGATAATTGCCACCAAGTCATTCACTGAACCATCAATCATTGATTTTCCATCTACAAATAACTCTCTTGTAAACTGGTAATGGATATCAATAAACTGGTTTAGATTGCAATTAATTTGCATCTTTTTAAATGGTAATTGGTTTTGATTTTGTTCTCTTTTGGTTTGTTCTACAGCCGCTTGTAATTTTTGTAATGCATAAATATGCTCAATTTCTTTAGCACATTGTGCATCATACATTGGCGTTTTTTGATTGATAAATTCGATACTTGCTTGTTGGTATTCAAACAATTCTTTAGTTAACAATAGTATTTTTTCTTCATCACTTTGACAAGTAATTAATTGTTTTTTTAATTCGTAAAACGAAAAATGACGGTCTTCACTTTCGGCATTTATGAATTTCTTTGGTGTTTTTGCAATTGGTTCTTTTACGCTCGAAGATTGCAGCTCTGAACGTTTTTTTTCGATTAGAAAATAGAGTTTATTGTATCTACTCATTGCCGTTTTGGAGCTGAAAAAAGCTTCATTGTTGGCTAAAAGTTTTTCGAGTTTACAAATCCATATTTCCGGGTTCTTTACCTGGTTGAATTGATAATCGATAAATGCAGGGAATTGAGATTGTTTGAGTTCTAAAATTTTAGCAATTAAAGCATTGCAATAATTCTGAATGTTGATTTTGTCTTCAACGATTATATCAAATAAAGGATTTTT
This sequence comes from Flavobacteriales bacterium, assembly GCA_043772885.1. Lineage (GTDB taxonomy): Bacteria > Bacteroidota > Bacteroidia > Flavobacteriales > Flavobacteriaceae > Flavobacterium. Next base: position 3,492 of record JAYVFV010000133.1, on the reverse strand, counting down.
GGACAGAGCCGTAGGCACTGCCAATAATTCTACAAACGGAGCTGTTTGCATATTTTGATCCTTTGAGTTCAAATTGTAATATGTTTTTTTTGTTATTCATTTGGTATTGAAAGGTAATAAAAAGCTGTTTTAAATTGTTTGCTTTTTGGAATTCCTAGTGTTTTAAACCAGAGTTCGCTTATCACTCGTTTCGAATGCTTTAAAAATTACTTGTTTACTTTGTTGTAAAGTTATAAAATAAAAAAAATCCTTGTTAAAGGATTTTAGTTGAAGTTATTAACAATCGTTTAACTTCAATAAAATTAATACTTAACACGATATTTAAAAAATATAGTTGTCTACCGCTTTATCTAGTTCTTCGCTTATGATTTTAGCATATATCTGCGTTGTGCTGATGTTTGTATGGTCCATTAATTTAGAAACGTGCTCAATTCTCATTCCATTATTTAATGCATTTGTGGCAAAACTGTGTCTTGATAAATGGAAAGAAAGTGGAAACGGCAGTTTCATTATTTTACCCATACGGTTGAGTTGGAAATTGGCGGAATGATTTTCTCGTGAAGAAACGAAATATCGCATTTCTTCGTTCTTATTGTAGCTTACTTTATCTGTTATTATCGGGAAAATATAATCATCGTGCTGTCTGTCTTCCTTGATGTATTTATTTAAAATATCAATCGCAACCTTACCAATTTTAAACTGGTGCAGTCTTCCTGTTTTGCGGATTACTTTTTTAATTCTTTGCTCTTCAATATTGTAATTGGTGTATTGCAGCTCGATAACATCACTAAATCTTAATCCTCCCGCGTAAATTGAGAAAATGAATAAATCTCGCCATAGATCGGCTTTTCGTCCTTCCTTTAGCTCTAAATTGGTTAATTTTTCGATTTGGTCTTTATTTAGGAAAACTCTTTTTTCAGTATCTTTTCTTAATGTCAGTTTGTTAAATGGGTACATATATTCCGGAATAATATCTTCTTTGATAGCTTCCTTAAACATTATCGCCAAAATCATAATTGAATAGCGTTGCGTGGTGGCTCCGTTTTTTAAAACATTTCCCATATGTGCCATATAATCTTTTAAAACCGAAACCGTAATATCATCAAAATAAACATCCTTGCTTCCTACATAGTTTTCAAATTTCTTGGTGTACAACGTGTAGTTTTTATAAGTTCCGAATGATACGCTGCCTTTTATTTTTTCACATCTAGCATAAGCATACTCAAAAAAGTTTGGCACTTCTTTTCCCTTGATGGCATCTTTTAACTTACTGATTGAAATGGATTTTACTTTACGCTCCATATCCGCAACCTGACCTTCAGCATCAGCAATTTTTTGAGATAAGTTGGCATTCATCCTCGCGCTGTTTGGATGGTTCTTTTTTACTTTCTGCTTTAGTTCATCCCACTCGTTCTCTTTGAGTTTCACTCCAGCAGTGATAAATTTCGTTTTTCTATCTTTTATAATTCTTATGTACAATGGACTGTGTCCTGTTTGGTCTGCCTGGTGTGTTCTTAAAATTAGTTTAATTGAAGCCATAAAGTTAGGAATTTAGAAATGTTGTACTATATTTGTAAAGCAATGCGAAAGAGTGAAAGTATTGTAAATACTGGGTTTTCAATTGGGTGCATCGTGATACGAAGGTACAACATTAGGTATAACAAAACAAGTATTACGTTGCTTTTTGTTGCTTAAAATTGCATAGTCTATTTTTATAAAGTCAATAAATACAATGCTTTAAGTGCAAAATGAAACTGGCAGTAACAAAATGAGGATAACAGCGGTTTGGCAAGATTGCAAATTTTGTGGTAAATTCACGTTTGCGTTCCGCAAGAAATTTTATCTTAGTGGAAAATAAACGGTTACGAAGTTCGCAACCTCGCCAAGCGGCGGAACGTTAGCTGCAATTGCCAAAAAACCGTAGAAAGACAACATGAGAATTTATAATAACCGAAAAAATGCCGAACTAGATAAAATAAATCTAGAGCGACAAAAACTTGATGAAGAAATAAAAATTCTACAAAAACGGTGGTATAATAACATCCATCATCTTCCAGCAATTGCTACAATATTAGTCGCTATTATTGGTTTAGTATTTACATTTACATCTGGGCTTTTTGATGCTCAAAGAGCAAATCTTCAAAATGAAAAGTCGATTTTGACTTTAGAAATATTAAATTTCAAAAAAGAAAAAGATAGCATTAAATCTTTGGTAAAAGTATCGAAACGAGCGCTTGATAGTTTGAAAAGAGAAAATGAAAATCTTAAAAAAAAGAGTTTAGCCATTATAAAACAAATTAATTTTATTAAGCTAAACTATAGCGTTGAAAAGAAAGGTATTGCAAAAGAACTTGTAGAAATTAATAAGTTGTTAGAAGAAAAAAAATTAGATTTAGCGTATAAGAAATTGTCCGAGCTAACTCAAAGATTAAATAACTTTACAGGAAGAACATTTAGCATTGAATTTGCGCCTGAGTTTGGATCAGAAATTGGATCAGATGTTGGACCAGATATTTAACAAGCAACAGCAGCTAACAGCCGTTTCAAGAAATGGCGAAAAATGTGCAAAATTCACATTTTTCTTTCGCAAGAATTTTTATCTTAGTGGAAAATATGCCGTTACGAAGTTCGCCACTTCATGAAGCGGCGGAACGTTGGCAGTAATTCGTACGCAGACCACTGAAAAAGGAACATATGACTGAAACAAGACCTGCTATTCCAGACCCAATTATGAGGGAAGTTAGACAAAGATGTGGCTTCGGTTGCGTATTTTGTGGAATGCCGTTGTATCAATATGATCATATGATTGATTATTCAATAGTTAAAGAACACAAAGCAGATAATTTAACTTTGCTTTGTAATATGCATCATCAAGAAAAGACAAATGGTTTGTTGACAGTAAATCAGGTAATGTTTGCTGACAGACAGCCATTCAATGTAATTAACAAAGCTTCATCTCCATATTTATTAAATTTTCAAGGTGCAGATTTTAGCGCAGTTATTGGAGATGTGATGATGAAACTAAATAATGTAAATGCTAACAGAGATTTTTTAATTCCATTTTATGTGAATAACAAAAAATTAATTTCTTTTGAAATAATTGAGGGAAAGTTATTTTTTAATTTACTATTAATTGATGAAAAAGGAAATATATTAATGGAAATTATTGAAAATGAAATGATATATAGTTCTGAAATTTGGGACATTGAATTTATCGCAAGAAGATTGAAAATTAGAAGTGGCTCAAGAAGAATTTTATTCGATATTGAATTTAATATACCAAACTCTGTAAAAATTCATAAAGCACAATTTAATTGCGATGAATATCAAATTGACGTTAAAAATGGAGGATTTACAACTAAAGGTTTCCAAATTTTTATAAAGAACATTTTAGGAGCTAGAATAGTTTGTGCGTTGGGGAAAAATGATAGCGGAATAAGTGGACTAATTAATGGATGAACTACTGCCAACAGCGGTTTGGCGCAATTGGGG
>JAYVFV010000132.1:0-4214 GCA_043772885.1 Flavobacteriales bacterium | reverse complement strand
CTATACCGTATTTTTCATTGAATGTGGTAAAATGAATGTATTGATTGTCTTCAACAGCAACGGCATCATTAATTGGAATTTTTATATCGGTTCCTTTTTCAGATTTTGCATCAACATTGATTCTTAAACCTGTTGTAGGTCCGATAATTGTAGCAACTCCATCAATATAAGCTGTTCCGAAATAAGCAGCATCTTCATGATCTTTGGTGTCTAATGCTAGCAGTCTGTTGGAATCAATATTTAAATTCAATTCCCAGTTTCCGAATTGTTTGTGTTTTATAAATCCTTCAAGATTTCCTTCTGTTTTGTATTTGGTATCGGTAATTTTTGTTCGTCTGATAATGAATTTTTCTTGTGTAACGTCAACTACTGAGTTTCCTTTGATTTCATAATCGACATTCAAATAGGGAATTGTTAGTGCAGCACCATCAATAAATAAACGTCCGTTGTAATCAATATTATCGACAGTTCCTCCTAATATTGCATTTCCAGAAACAAATCCTCTAATGTTACTTAATACGTCACCGCCTAAGTTGCTTAAAACGCCCAAATTGAATTTTTTGAAATTCAAATCTAGGTCCATTAGTGTTTTTTCGTTTACAATTTGCAGATTTCCATTGGCTTTAAACGATTCTAAGTTTTCATTTTCGATGAAGGAATCAATATTGAATCTTGAAAAATTAGAATCTCCTTCAATATTTAAAGTCATATTTCCCAATTTGTTTTCATTGACTTCTAAGTCTTTTATGACAAGCGCAGCGGTTGGTTGGTAAACCGAATTGTTTTGTTTTAATTTTATTTCACCATCTACATTTCCATCGAATTTAAACTTAGGAATATCGGGCGTTATTTTGTTTAAATTGACTTGATTAAAAGTCAATTGCAAATCTTTGTTACTTTTTCCATCAATCACACCATTTAAGCGCAACGACTGATTTTCATGGGAAACAACAAAATCATCAAACTCAAATTTTCTAAAATCTTTATCAAATACAATTTTGTTTTTATCATTCTCTTGTTCATTTATATACCATAAAAAATCTTTGAACATCATTTCCGATTTACTAAATCCAACAACGTTTTCATTGGCTGCATTTATGGTATGATACAAGTTTAAATTGTAGAAATCGGTTCCTTTTTCGCCACCTTTAAATTCAGTTCTAAAATTCAAAGTGTCTTTTGAAGTTACATTAATCAATGAAAAATCTCTTATTTTGTATTGTTTTGTTTTAATGCTATCCATTTGGATATACGTGTTATATAATGGATTTTTATTGTCAATTTCAATTTGAACTTTGTCGAAAACTGTATTAAATGCGGTAACTCCTTTTGTGGTAAAATTCAATTTAAAGTCATTGTCATCGGCATTTATTTTTCCGCTTAAAACCGCATCGTCCGCTAGTGCAACTTCATCATTTAGAATTTCAATTATCTTATCAAAATTGGTGAACTTGAATTTAAAATATTGTCCTTTTTTAATCACATTGGGTTTGTAATTAGTATACAAACTACCCAATGAATTTTGCACCATTTTGTAAATTTGATTGAAATCGAATTTTCCTTCAATTTCACCATCAATACCGTCAATAGAGTTGAGCGTAATTTTATGAACATTGTCGGTATCAAAAGTCGAATTCACTTCTAATCGATCAAAGAAATATTGACTTTTTTTATTTTGATAGGAAGCGTTAGATAACACTGCATTTCCTTTCATGTTGTTTATCGAATTTCCGTAGATTTTCATTTCAATATCACCCTTAAATATCGCAATAGAATCGGTAATAATATTTAAATTTTTCAGATTGGCGTAATCCACTTTTGCACGAAAATCATACCTGTTTTCTTTTTTACTCAAATCGAGTAAACCATCAAAATCTAAAAATAAATTCGGATCATTTACATTTACTCTTCCTTTAAATATGGGCTGTTTAAAATTTCCATCGGCAATTATGTTTTTGTAATTGTAGCCATTGTATTGGAAGCTTTTTATATCGCTCGAAAATTGGGTGTCTAAATATTTCAACGTAAATCCTTTTCCATCAACATCGGCATCCATAGTGACTTTACCTAAATCTTTGCGATTTAAAAAAGTACCTACATCAAAATTATCAAGTTGAATCGTTCCCGCATAGGAAGCATTATCAATTGTATTAATATTGGTCATCACTAATTTTGAAACTACATTTCCTAATTTGGTTTGCAGTTTAAAATCGGCATCTATTGATTGTGTTGTTATTTCGGCAGTTCCAACCAAATTAAATTGCCCAAGTTTTTTTAAGGATGATGGCAATTTTTTACCCAAAACATTTGGTAATAATTTCGTCAGATTTTGATAACTAGAGGCTACTTTGTCAAAAGAACCTTTCATGTAAAAATCGCCTTTCCCTTTTTTGGCAAGCAAATTTTTAAAATGTACATCTCCTATAATTTGCGAGTTGTTATTGTCTAGAAGATTTAAATTTTTAACTGAAAAATCATTTAAACTGCCGTAAATTTTCCCACTAAAATAAAACTTTTGATGTGGCGCTAGTTCTTTATAAAAATAACGAATGTCATTTGTAGCGATAGACGCTGCTTTGGTTTTAATATCAAATACGACTCTATTATTGAAATCTGAAAAGTCGTGATTATCCATATCGTAATTCAACACTACATCGCCATTAAATTGTGAAGAAGTAGTTTTTAAATCTAATTCTTCCAATCGAAGATTCTGTTTAGTATATGCAAATTTTGATTTTAAGTTTTCGACAAAAAGTCCGCGATGATCCTGAAAAGACATTTCATCAATCGAAGTAGTTACATTTGATCCTTTGATTATAAAATTGGTAACAACGGCGTTTAAATTGGTAAAATCGACTTCTTTTTTTGTGGTAGCATTTTCGTCAATTTTGATAAAACGACTGTCTATCAATTTGATTTTATTGGAAGTCATTAAAAACTTTCCTGAAGATTTCTTTCCGTTATCAAAAGCAGCAACAAACTTATCCAAATTAGAATCTTTATCGTTTTTGTAAGTTTTGATTTTTAGTGTTAGATTGTTGGCCGTTATATTTCCGAAAATCAAGTTACCATCAAGTAACTTTTTGGCATCAAGGATACTTGTCGTTATTCTTTTCGAATATATAAGCGTATCTTTTCGATCGTCTTTTATCATTACTTTTTTGAGCTGAACACCACCAAAAATAGTAACTTCAACCTGATCGATATAAATATCGGTGCCGAAATCTTTGTTGAATTTTTCTGTAAAATAATGAGCAATTTTTGTTTGAACAGAAGGTAATGACAAAGTAATACCAAGCAACAGTAAAAGTAGAATAAGTACTAGAATAGTACGAAAAACTATTTTCCTAATTTTTTTGAAACTGGTATTTGTTTTTTTTTCTTCCAAATTTTTTTTGGCTATGAATAAGAAACCTTGAAAATAGTTACTTTTGTAATCTTTGTAAAATTAATTGTTTTAAAACGGGAATTCAAATTTTATTCAAAAATAATGCCTAATGCACAGTAATGATGTTTATATTTTAGCTATTGAAAGTTCTTGTGATGATACTGCAGCGGCCGTTTTAATTAACGATACTGTAGTGTCAAATATTGTTGCAAATCAAACTATTCACAATGAATTTGGAGGCGTTGTGCCCGAATTAGCATCTAGAGCGCATCTTCACAACATCGTTCCTGTTGTTGATGTTGCTATGCGAAAAGCGAATATCGATAAAAGTCAATTGAGTGCCATTGCATTTACTCAGGGTCCCGGATTAATGGGTTCGCTTTTAGTTGGCGCTTCTTTTGCAAAATCATTGGCACTCGGATTAAACATTCCTTTAATCGCCGTGAATCACATGCACGCTCATATTTTGGCACATTTTATTAATGAGGATGGATTTGACAAACCAGCGTTTCCTTTTTTGGCATTAACTATTTCGGGTGGTCATACACAAATTGTTGTTGTAAACGGTTTTTTTGATATGGAAATTATCGGAGAAACCACCGATGATGCCGTTGGCGAAGCGTTTGACAAAAGTGCAAAAATATTGGGATTGCCGTATCCAGGCGGACCATTAATTGATCAATTGGCGAAAGAAGGAAATCCAAAAAAGTTTGCCTTTACAAAACCAAAAATACACGGATTGAATTTTAGTTTCTCTGGATTAAAAACACAAATACTCTATTTTATACAGAAAAATGTTGCTAAAAATCCGAATTTTATAGCAGAA
>JAYVFV010000131.1:0-12916 GCA_043772885.1 Flavobacteriales bacterium | reverse complement strand
ACCAACTGATACGAAAACCAAAAGCGTTGCAGCTATATACAACCAGCCAAAAGAACGCTTTGTTTTTTTTTCTTCGGCTATGGAAAGCATAGCGTCCAAACGGTCCCATGCTTGTGATGACGGTTGAATTGCTCTACTATTCAACTTTTCACGAATTTGATTTTCTATATTATTCGGTTCCATTACTGTAATTTTTAAGTTTATTGATGTTGTCTTGAAGCATTTTTCGGGCGTGTGACAACTGCGATTTGGATGTTCCTTCGTTTATTCCTAATAATTCTGCAATTTCTTGATGTTTGAATCCTTCAATTGCATAAAGATTGAAAACCATTTTGTAGCCATTTGGCAAACTATCTATTAAAAATTGTATGTCATCTACCGAAAACTGGCTTTCAATGTTGTTATAACTTTCTTCTAAATAATTTTCGTCTTCAATAAATGCTACTTTTTTCTGAACTCTGATAAAAGAAATACATTCGTTTATCATAATTCGTCTTATCCAACCTTCAAAACTTCCTTCTTGTTTGAAATTTTTCAAATTGGTGAATACTTTCATAAAAGAAGTAATCATTATATCTTCTGCCTGATGTACATCTTTTATATATTGACGGCAAACACTCAACATTTTTGAAGCATGTTTCGAATAAATCTTTTGTTGTGCATGCCGATTGTTCTCGACTGCCAATTCGATGAGTTCTTTTTCTTCTTGATGTAAGTTGACTACTTTCATTTAGATGCTTAGACTTCTTAGAATGTTAGATTTTTATAAGTGTTCTATTAGCATAGACGAGTAAGGTTGCAAAATAGTTGCATGGGATTTTATAAAAAGTAAATTAATTTATAATCCATTGAAAAACAATGTCTTATTAAATAAAATTATCTCTACTATTATGAGATTGCTTCGTTCCTAGCAATGACTTTGTAATTACTTTTTTCTTTCAATAACGTAGTTAACCATTAAAATCAAGCTGTCTTTATAAATAGAATTGGGGAAGTTTTGAATTAAAGCGAGTGCTTCTTGTTGGAATTGTGCCATTTTTTGTTCGGCGTATGAAAGTCCGTTTTTGTCTTTCACAAATTGAATAACTTTTTTTACCCGCTTCTTATCCTTATTGTGATTTTTAATCGAATTGATGCACCAACTTTTTTCTTTATCCGAACAATTATTCAAAGCATAAATTAACGGTAAGGTCATTTTTTGTTCCTTAATATCGATTCCAGTTGGTTTCCCGATAGCTTCATCGGTGTAATCGAACAAGTCATCTTTTATTTGAAATGCCATTCCGATAAGTTCTCCAAACTTTCTCATGGTCTCTACTTGATCTAACTCTTCGGAAACGGATTTTGCTCCAAGAGCACAACAAGCGGCAATAAGCGTGGCGGTTTTCTGACGGATAATTTCATAGTAAATTTCTTCGGTAATGTCTAATCTTCTAGCTTTTTCAATTTGAAGTAATTCGCCTTCACTCATTTCGCGCACTGCTACTGAAATAATTTGAAGTAAATCAAAATCGCCATTATCAATAGAAAGTAACAACCCTTTCGAAAGTAAATAATCGCCCACTAAAACTGCAATTTTATTTTTCCATAAGGCATTAATCGAGAAAAAACCTCTTCGTTGATTACTGTCGTCAACTACATCGTCATGAACTAAAGTCGCCGTATGAATAAGTTCAATTACCGAAGCACCTCTATAAGTGCGTTCATTGACATTTCCGTTAGAAAGCATTTTAGCTGTAAGAAAAACAAACATCGGACGCATTTGTTTCCCTTTTCGGTTAACAATATAATAGGTGATTCTATTGAGCAAAGCCACTTTGGAAGACATTGATTCGTAGAACTTCTTTTCAAAAAGTTCCATCTCTTGCTGAATAGGTTGTTTTATTTGCGAGATAATATTCATTCGTCATCAAAGATACAATAATGAAACTATCTGAAAAAAAAATTAGTAGCAGATTAAACCTTTTACATTTATCGGATTCTTAAAACAATAATTTACTTCAAATTACGATTACTAATTAACAACAACCATTAAAAAAACATTTATTATGAAAAGAGCATCTAAATTAATTTTAGCACTATCATTGGCAATTGCAATGGTAAGTTGCAACAAAGACGAAGACAATTCAACAATTACAGCTGAAGAAGCTGGTATTAATGCCAAATTAGATATTGCAAATGACGATGTATCGGATATTGTAGAGCAAGAAGAAGCAAGTACGTATTCCAATACATTAAATGGCAAAACAACCGAAGACGCAAATTCTACATTATCGAATTGTGCTACAATTACTAGAGTTCCTGCATTTGGAACACCAATTACACCCGGAACAGTAGTTACTAAAACCATCGACTTTGGAACCACACCTTGTGTATTGAACAATGGAAATACAGTGAGTGGTAAAATAATCATCTCTTTTACGTTTCAACCCAACGCTCCTTCTCATACCATTACTTATACATTTGACAATTTCCGTCATAATGCTATTCTGTTTGTTGGAAATAAAACGTTCACAAGAATTATGACTGTTGCTACAACTACTTCTCCAAGTCATCCAATGATAACAATGAACATGGATATTACCGCTACTTTCCCTAACGGAAATTCGTATACTAGAGTGGGACAAAGAATCAGAGAAATTATAGCGGGTTTTGGTACACCAGCAATTTGGGCAGATAATGTTTATAGAGTTACAGGAAGTTGGACTACAACTTTTCCAAATACCACAATACAATACAGTACAATAACAACTCCGTTAATTGTTAAATTGAGTTGTATAGCGGTAAACAAACCATTATTAGTAAGAGGCGTTATTTCAATAGTTCGAAATGACAATGTAGCAACTCTTGATTATGGAAATGGCGATTGCGATAATACGGCAATATTTACCCTTAACGGAATTCCACATACCATCATAATTGGTAATTAATAAAAAGTAGTTAAACAAAAAAGTCCCGATAAATTCGGGACTTTTTTTATGATTTATTAGCTAATTGACCGCAAGCTGCATCAATGTCTTTTCCGCGGCTTCGGCGGACTTTTGCCACTATGTTATATTTTTCTAACGCTTTAATGTAGTTATCAATAGCTTCATCGGATGCTTGTTGAAATTCGCCATCATCTATCGGATTGTATTCGATTAAATTAACTTTGCAAGGAACGTATTTACAAAATTTTACTAAGGCATCAATGGCTTCTTTATTGTCGTTAATTCCTTTCCAAACTACGTATTCGTAGGTAATTTTGCTTTTTGTTTTGGCGTACCAATATTCTAAACTCTCCCGTAAATCCTTTAATGGAAAATTGGAACTAAAAGGCATAATCTTAGCGCGAACCTCATCAATAGCTGAATGTAACGAAACCGCTAATTTGAATTTCACTTCATCGTCAGCCATTTTTTTAATCATTTTCGGAATTCCCGATGTAGAAACCGTAATTCGTTTTGGCGACATTCCCAAACCTTCATTAGAAGTAATCATGGTAATCGCTTTAACTACATTATTGTAATTCATCAATGGTTCTCCCATTCCCATAAAAACAATATTGGAAAGTGGTCGGTTGTGGTACAATTTGCTTTCTCTATCAATGGCAATGACTTGATCGTAAATTTCTCCGGGTTCGAGATTTCGCATACGCTTTAAACGAGCTGTTGCACAAAAGTTACAATCCAAACTACAACCAACTTGACTTGAAACACAAGCCGTTGTTCTGGTATTAGTCGGAATTAAAACACTTTCTACAATCAAACCATCGTGCAAGCGAACCGCATTTTTTACGGTTCCGTCTTCGCTGCGTTGCATGGTATCAACTTTAATGTGATTGATTACGAAGTTAGTTTCCAACATCGAACGTGTTTCTTTAGAAACATTGGTCATGTCTTCAAAATTATGTGACGCTTTGCTCCACAACCATTCGTAGACTTGATTACCACGAAATGCTTTATCTCCATTGGCAACAAAAAAATCGCGTAAGTGTTCTTTGGATAAACTTCGAATGTCTTTTTTCTCAATCATGGTGCAAATGTAAAACAATTTGCCGATTTAGTATTTTGGTATTTTCGATATTTGTAATTTTACAGAAAAGTATAATCATGCACTTCCTATCTGAAGATTTAGAAAACTACATCGAGCAACATTCGCAAGACGAACCCGAATTATTAGCACAATTAAACAAAGAAACGTACCAAAAAATACTATTACCAAGAATGTTGAGTGGTCATTTTCAAGGTAGGGTTTTGAGTATGTTGTCTAAATTAATTCGACCAATAAACATACTTGAAATCGGAACCTACACTGGCTATTCTGCTTTGTGTTTGTGCGAAGGAATGCAAGAAAATGGGGTTTTACATACTATCGATATTAAGGAAGAATTGATTGATTTTCAGCGAAAGTATTTTGACAAATCGCCTTGGGGAAAACAAATAGTGCAACATTTAGGTGAAGCAATGGATATTGTTCCGACAATAAATTCAAAATTTGATTTGGTTTTTATTGATGCGGATAAAGAAAACTACATCAACTATTTTAATTTGATTGTCCCAAAAATGAATAAAGGCGGCATCATTCTTTCAGATAATGTATTATGGAGCGGAAAAATTTTAGAAGAAACAAATCCAAAAGACATCGAAACAAAAGTGCTGAAAGAATACAATTTATTACTTAAAAATGACGAAAGAGTAGAAACCGTTTTATTGCCAATTCGTGATGGATTAACGGTTAGTAGAATACGCTAATTAGCGCTACGACGCTGCAAATATTGATATCCTTTGTAAAATAGTATTCCAAAAGTCGCTCCGAAAAAATATCCTGTAAGAATATCAATTGGAAAATGAAGTCCGAGATAAATTCTACTGTAGGCGAAAATCAATGGAAACAAAAACAAAAGATACGTGTGTTTGTAAAATCTTCTCAATAGTAAAAACACAAATACAGTCGTAGCCATTGAGTTTGCTGCATGTCCAGAGAAAAAACTAAACGAACTGCGAGGTTCATAAACTCTAATGTAATCTTTAATTTCAGGATCATTACAAGGGCGTAAACGCTGTACAGTGTCTTTAAATAAATTGGCAGATTGATCACAAACCAGAATTAATAATGCTATAAAAACGACAGCTATTAAGAAATTTTTCAACCCAATTTTTTTATATAGCAGAAAAAAAATAAGTAGAAAAAAAGGTGTCCAATTAATTTGTTTAGTGATAATTAGCCAAAGATTATCAAACGTTGACGACCCTAATCCGTTAAGAAAAACAAGCAATTCTTTGTCAAGCGAAATTACTTTTTCGAGCATTATAATTGACGTTTTATTGGTCCGGACAACTCATCTAAATCTTCCTTCATTTTGTCAATAGGATTGGATAAATTAGTTCCTAAACTACCTTTTATATTTTCAACCTCCGTTGAAAAACCACTTGTTAAATCCTTAAAAGTGGCATTCATTTCGTTGGCTTCGGCACTTTTAGAGATTTCACTTTTGATTTCGTTGGTGGCATTTTTAAGCTGCGCCATCCCTTTTCCCATGGTACGTGCAATCGCAGGAATTTTATCTGATCCAAAAAGCATTAAGGCAATAAATATGATAAAAATCATTTCGCCTCCTCCTATTCCAAACATAGTATTATTTTTTATTTATGAGCATACAAAGTTACTCAATGATAATGAAGCAATGCAAAATAAATTAATCAAATTTTGATTTTACTTCTTCTTTTGGCCACGAATTATTGGTTACATCGATATCGGCGGTTTCCAATTTTGGATCAATTTGAATTTTAGTAATGGCTTTTTGCGTGGCAAAAGTGCGAATTACTTCTTTATCATTCATTCTCCAAATTTGCGCTGGAAATTTTTGCGTTTCTGTTGTTCCGTCTTCGTACGTTAATTCAACAATAATCGGCATCACCAATCCGCCTGGTTTATCAAAAGTAACCTGATAAAAATACTTTGGCTCGTTTAATTTCGCTTTTTCTTCGGCAGTGAAATTCGCGTTTACATACTCATCCAAAGCTTTGTAATCGGTAATTTTAAAAGGCTTATTCATTTCAGGTTTGAAATCTTCGCTTCCTTCAGCAACCATATACACCATCGCACCCGGATTCGAATCACGACGACGTCTTGTCTTCATAAATTCAGAAACTTCTTTGGAAGGCTCGTTACTTACAAAGTACTTTTTTACTTCCTTAATTCCGATATCATTAGCATCAGTAGAATAAAACCAACCTCTCCAAAACCAATCTAAATCGACAGCCGAAGCGTCTTCCATCGTTCTGAAAAAGTCTTCTGGAGTTGGGTGTTTGAATTTCCATCTATTGGCATACGTTTTAAAAGCATAATCAAATAATTCGTGTCCCATAACGGTTTCACGAAGAATGTTTAAGGCAGTTGCTGGTTTTCCGTAGGCATTGTTTCCAAACTGACGAATGCTTTCCGAATTGGTCATTATTGGTTCTAATCCTTTTTGATCGCCACTCATGTAAGGAACAATATTTTTAGCTGGACCACGACGCAATGGGAATTTCGAATCAAAAGTCATTTCTGCTAAATATTCCATAAACGAATTCAAACCTTCGTCCATCCATGTCCATTGACGTTCATCCGAATTAACAATCATCGGAAAAAAATTATGTCCAACTTCATGACAAATTACGCCTAACATTCCGTATTTAACTTGATCGGTATATTTACCTTCCGCATCAGGACGACCGAAATTCCAACAAATCATTGGATATTCCATTCCTTGGTCTCTGGCATTTATTGAAATTGCTTTTGGATACGGATAATCAAAAGTGTAGCTCGAATAACTTTTTAAGGTATGTGCCACCATTCGAGTAGAATACTCTTCCCAAAGTGGATTTCCTTCTTTTGGATATAACGAAATTGCCATTGTAGTTCTAGTAGCTAACTTCACAGCCATAGCATCGTAAATGAACTTTCTTGATGTTGATATTCCGAAATCACGAACATTTTCTGCTTTAAATTTCCATGTTTTTTTCTTATCAGAAAACCCTTTTTCGGCTGCTTCGGCTTCGGCTTGTGTCACTACAATTACAGGTTTATCAAATGATTTTTCAGCAAGCGCATAACGTGCCAATTGCGCTGGTGTAAAAACTTCATTCCTGTTTAATAAACTTCCGGTTGCTTCTAGAATATGATCGGCTGGTACGGTAATGTTAACTTCAAAATTTCCAAACGGAAGCGTGAATTCACCCGAACCCCAAAATTGTTGATTTTGCCAACCTTCAACATCGTTATAAACTGCCATTCTAGGATAAAATTGCGCTATAACATACAGATTGTTTCCGTCTTTTTCAAAGTGTTCGTAACCAGATCGTCCGCCATCGATAGTATAATTATTAATGTTGTACCACCATTTTATGGAAAACGAAATTTTTTCTCCGTGTTTTAAAAACTTCGGCAATTCAATTCGCATCATCGTTTGATTGATGGTATAATTCATAGGCTTTCCTAGCGCGTCTTTTACATGTTCGATATTGAAACCTCCGTCAAAATCTTCTTCTAAATATTTTCGGGAAAAACCTTGAACACCCATCGCAGGATCCGTTCTTTTGTTTTCAACCAAAGGCGAAAGTGATTTTCGGGAATTCTGATTTTGATCTAATTGTACCCAAAGATAATCGAGGGATTCTTTAGCGTTATTTGTATAAGTAATCGTTTCTTGACCATATAATTTTGTGTTTTTATCGTCTAGTTCGACATCAATTTTATAATCGGCTTGTTGCTGATAATATTCAGGACCAGGCGCGCCAGAAGCGGTACGATACATATTAGGCGTTGCTAATAAATCATACATTTGCTTGAATTTATCAGAATTTTTTTCGTTTTGTGGTTTTGAATTTTGTGTTTCTTGAGAAAAAACCAAACTTGGTAAAAGAAATAATAGAGTAAATAACTTATTCATAACTTGCTATAATTTAAGCTATAAAAGTAATTGTTTTTATAAAAGAGACGCACTTTTTAAATTATTTTAACATTCCTTTATAAGTTTCAGAATCTAAAAGAAGGCTGCTTTTTTTGTTATTAAAATTGGCTTGAATAATATTTTGCTGTTGATTATGGATTTCTGTAATAATTGTATTTTGAACACCCAATGTTGTTATTTTTGATATGTCTACACATTTTAAATAACAAATCAGAATATTATCTTCAACTTCTTTACTCAAAAATAGCATCGGTTTTTGTTGTCCATTTATTTTTAAAATAAATTTTTCGGACAAGTATTTTTTTAAGAAATCTACATCTTGTGGCGTTTCATTATCGGAACCTAAAAAAGTTTTTTTGTGGAATTTATTTTCCAAAGCGTCGTTTAAATCATCAACAAAAATACGCGTAGTAATTTGAACCATTTTCTTTTTCGGAACAAAATTAATTTGATAAATAGCCGTATAGAATTTATGCGTTGTAAACGCAAAACAACATACAATGGCTATAAAAATAAAATAATTTACTGCTTTTTTCATCATTCAAAAATACTTATTTTTCCTTTAATAACTCTAAATAATCAACAGCTAATTTATTCATAATAAATGTTGCTCTTGTTTTGTTCTTGTCATTTATTGCTGCTGCAAATTCATTGCTTTCAACAAGATAATATTGAAATCCGTTGACATATTCTTTTGGAATTTTAAGTGTTTCAACAAAGTACTTCTCTTCAAATAAATCATTGATTTTCTTGAGCAAAAATTCTTTTCTTTCAATCAGTACTTCTTTTTTGAGCATCGTTGTCCTTCCTGAAAAGGAATTCAAAATCGCATCCAATGAAACCACTGTACTGGTTCCGATTTGGTTAACACCAGCACCCGTTGCCGTACGTAATTTTCTTTCTGCTGGAGTATAATGTTTGGTGTTTGGAGAAATTATTCCCAGTGAAACCGCATTGATGTTTTTATATTCATTGATGGTAACTTCATCCAACTGACGTAATAAAACTTCCATTTTAACAAAAAACAAAGCCACATCAAAGTCGGCTTTTTTTAGTACTACCTTCAATCCTTTAAATTGAACGGCCGAAAACATCAACGTATCGCCTTCTTTGGCTGGAATTGAAAAATAACCTCCATTTTCTGTTAGAGTCGATAAATCCGATTTTATATTGACAATGTAAATTCCTTCTAAATCATTTGAATTGGCCACTACTTTTCCTTTCAAAACTTTTGCATTTTGACCTTGTATCGGGACTGTAAAAGCAATAAAAAAGAAAACAATAAAAGCTTTGTAAAAATGAATCATAGGTGTTTTGCAATGATAATAATTGTAAAAGTATTTGAATACTATCAAAAAAATAAGCCAATACAATTGTAAATTTATGTTAATATTAAATGACTATCGGAAACTTTGCACAAATACGTAATTTGGTATCGATATTCGATTTTTGAAATTACAGATTTAGTGATACTACGTCTTTCCCGCGCAGGCGGGAATCTATGTATTCGGCGTATGGATTCACGCCTTCGCGGGAAAGGCGCAGTAGTGGCATCAGGTTTTACCAGAATGGAATAATGTTAATCATTCAAAAAATCGGATTAAAGTATAGAGTTTCCGATAGTCATTTAAATCATATAAGTTCGTAGCTTTGTGGCAGAAAATCATACTAAATGAGTAAAAGACTTATAATTGCAAGCACTTCCACGATTCATGGCGGTGAGTATTTAGACTATTTATTACCCACTTTGAAAGTCTATTTTAAAGATTGCAAAACACTCCTTTTTATTCCGTATGCCAGACCTGGCGGAATATCTCATGACGATTACACTTCTAAAGTAATCGCCACATTTGCAACACTAAACATTGCCGTTAAAGGCATTCATGAATTTGAAAATGCAGTTGAAGCTGTAAAAAATGCTGAAGGAATTTTTACTGGTGGTGGCAACACTTTTTTATTAGTCAGTCAATTGTATCAAAATGAAGTAATGGAAGTTTTGGCATCGGTGGTCGAAAATGGAACACCTTATTTAGGTTCCAGTGCCGGAAGTAACATTACTGGAATTTCGATGCAAACTACTAACGACATGCCGATTATTTATCCGCCAAGTTTTAAAACATTGGGATTGATTCCGTTTAATTTGAATCCGCATTATCTTGACGTCGATATACAATCGAAACACATGGGAGAAACAAGAGAAACCCGAATTAAAGAATTTCATGCTTTTAATGTAACTCCAGTTCTTGGTTTGCGTGAAGGAAGTTGGCTAGAGGTAAACGAGAATGCTATTTTATTAAAAGGAGATTTGACTGCTCGATTGTTTCGACAAAATCAAATTCCAGAAGAATTAGCACCTGAAACTGATTTGTCGTGGTTGCGATAGCGATTGCAGCGGCATCCTTTTGCGAAGCATGAGCAAAAGATAGAGCGGAAAGCGCGACCCCCGATGGATAAAAACAAGTTTGCAAAACGTAGTTTTTACCAATCGGGGAAACGCCATAAAAAAAAATCCTACTCAAAATTGAATAGGATTTTTAAAGAGCGGAAGACGAGGCTCGAACTCGCGACAACCAGCTTGGAAGGCTGGAGCTCTACCAACTGAGCTACTTCCGCATTTGTGAGTGCAAATATACTATATTAGTTTTATTGGATGCAAATTTTTTTTCAAAAAATAGTAGTGTCATTCTTATTTTATAAATTCCTTTGACTTAACCAATTTATTATTAAATTGTTATCTGTTAAACTTTATGATAGAAATAATTGAAATACCGTATCAAGAAACCTTTTCTGTAAGACATCCTGTTTTAAGAGAAGGAAAACCCATTGAAAGTTGTCTTTTTGACGGAGATGATTTAAAAACAACCAAACATTTTGGTGCATTTGTTGATAAAAAAATAGTTGGTGTTGTATCGGTTTATAATAATAAAAATGCTAATTTTAAAGCTGTTAATTCATTCCAGATTAGAGGTATGGCAGTATTGAAAAAAATTCAAAAAAAAGGTTTTGGCGAATTGTTAGTGCAGCATTGCGAAAAATATGTTACGGAACAAAATGGCGATTTAATTTGGTTCAATGCTCGTGAAATAGCGGTTGGTTTTTATGAAAAACTAAACTACGTCAAATGGGGAGATCCTTTTGTAATTGCCGATGTTGGAATACATTATATAATGTTTAAAAAATTGGTGTAGTGCCTATGAATAAACTTTACATTCTACTTTTACTTATTGTTTTATCCAGTTGCAAAAGAAACAACACTGCTGTTGATTCTTCTGCGAATGCTTCTTTTATTGACTTTTCGGCTTTTGATAATTCCAAAATAAAAATTGATACACTACTATTAAATAACTATCACAATGAGGAATTAAAAGCATTTTATAAAAAATACGATTTCGAAATTGTTTGGGATGCTAAAGCCAATAGGTCTTTTATTTTAAACGAAATCGCTTCCGCAGAAAATGAAGGATTAGAATCGGAAGATTACAATTATTCTAAGTTAAAATCCTATGAAAATAACTTTGAAAACCTTAAAGATTCCGCCATTGTAGACTACGATTTGCTACTGACTTTAAATACACAATTGTATGTCAAACACATCAGTCAAGGAAAATTAAATCCGAGAAATTTATATAGCGATTGGGATATTAAAGAAAAAACTATTGATGTAAATACCATCTTATTCCAATGTTTTGAAACTTCTAATTTTAAAGAGGCAATAGAAAACTGCAAACCAAATCATACCATTTATAAAAAATTAAAATCGTGTTTGAGATTATTAAATCAGTTGCCTAACGATCGTACTATTGGACTTATCAATCTAAAAGAGAAAATAATTCCCAATAAAAAAAACAAGTACATTCATATCATTAAAAAGCGATTGTTGTATTGGAATGATTTGAAAAAAAAAGATACCATATTATCTAATTTTTATGATAAAAACACGCAAGAAGCTGTACGATTATTTCAGAAAAGACATGGTTTAATTCCGGATGCAATCATAGGAAGAAGTACCATTGAAGCACTCAATTATTATAAAAGTCAACGAATTGAACAAGTAATTGCTAACATGGAACGTTGGCGATGGTATGCGCAAGATTTTGGAAACAATTATTTATTAATCAACATTCCCGATTACAGTATTGTTGCGGTCAAAGATAATGACACCATGCAAAATCAAAGAGTTGTTGTGGGAAGAGACACTCGAAAAACGCCCATATTAGAATCTAAAATATCGAATATTAATTTGAATCCAAATTGGACTGTACCTCCTACTATTTTGAAAGAAGATATTTATCCAGAAGCCGTAAAAAATAAAAGTGTTTTTAGAAAAAAAGGGCTCGTTATTTTAAATTACAAGAATGAAGAAGTGAATCCGTGGACTTGGAAAAGAGAAGATGCCTACAAATACAAATACGTTCAAAATCCAGGAAGAAATAATTCATTGGGATTGATGAAAATTAACTTTCCCAACAAATATTCGGTGTATCTTCATGATACGAATCACAGGGATTATTTTGCTTTTACTTATCGCTCTTTAAGTTCGGGTTGTGTTCGTTTAGAAAAGCCTTTAGAAATGGCAAGGTATATTTTGAATGACACTATTAAATGGCCGCTCCAAAAGATTAAGGATACTACCGATATTAATTATTATTACAAATTGCAAAAAGAAAAACAAATTGTAATTGATAAAAAAAACGGGAAACTTTTAGCTAAAAATCCGACGTTAGTTATAGAGAAAAAAACACTTCCTAAACCCGTTTTAAAAACAATTGTAATAAAAGTTACCGATGCTATTTTTATTCATCAATTGTATTGGACTGCATGGGAAAGCAAAGGAGAACTTCAGTTTAGAGAAGATATTTATTGTTTGGATGCCGATTTGTATTCCAAACTACGACACTAAATTGGTAGTTTTATTATAATCCATAGATGGATGGTAAATAAACAAACAAGATTTTCCTTTTATAGTAGCAATTATCTTAG
>JAYVFV010000130.1:0-12956 GCA_043772885.1 Flavobacteriales bacterium | reverse complement strand
AACCAAAATGCCTCAAAATCCAAAAACACATCTTGAAGAAATTATTTGTGATGCCGATTTGGATTATTTGGGCCGGAGTGATTTTTTTATAGTAAGCAAAAGACTTTATAAAGAAATGATGGAACTGGGTTCTATTACTAATTGGGGAGAATGGATTAAACTCCAAGAAGTATTTTTAAAACAACATCACTATTTTACAAAATCAGCTATTCATCTCCGACAAGCTGAAAAAGAGAAAAATTTAAAAATCATAGTATCTAAAACGAATTAAAATTATGAAGCATTTGGATTTTCAAAAATATAGTATTGACATAATTTATACCGTTACAGGGATATTATTTTGTGGATTTGCTTTAAAAAGTTTTTTGGTGCCCAACCATTTTTTTGATGGTGGAGTTACCGGAATCTCACTTTTATTGCATGAATTGTACGATTGGAATATTGGAGTTGTAATTGTATTGGCAAATATTCCTTTAGTCATTTTGGGAGGATTTCTCGTTAATAAGACTTTTGCTTTTAGAACAATTGCAGCTATTATTGGGCTTGCTCTTTGTTTGCATTTTATTCCTTATCCACAAATAACAACTGATAAATTGTTGGTTTCTATATTTGGTGGTGTCTTCATGGGAATAGGAGCTGGACTCGCCATGAGAGGTGGTTGTGCGCTTGACGGAATTGAAGTATTAGCACTTTACACCGGTAAACGAATAAGTTTTACAATTAGTGAAATTATTCTTGGAATTAATATTATTATTTTTTTGATTGCTGCAATTCAGTTAGGACTTCCTGTTGCATTGTATTCTATACTTACTTATTATGTTGCTACACGAGCTATAAATTTTGTGATAGAAGGTCTCGAAGAATATACTGGAGTTACTATAATATCAGGACAGAGTGAACAAATTAAAGAGAAACTTGTAATGGATTTAAGTCGTGGCATAACCGTTTATAAAGGAGAAAGAGGATTCATGAAAGACAGTTTTGATGTGAGTCAACCCGTAGATATTGTTTTTACCATTGTAACAAGAATGGAACTAAAACGTTTAAAAAATAAAGTGTACACAATTGATCCAAATGCCTTTATTTTTACCAGTATTATTAAAGATGCATCTGGTGGAATTTTAAAACGTAGAGCGCATCATTAAAACTATTCTATAACTTCAAAGGTATTGATAGGAATGGATTTGTTTTTTAAAGTAAATTCACCATTTACGATACATTTAAATGATTCTTTAGCATTTTGATACACTTCTTCGGAAATAATTATTTGACCCGCTTTGGCAACACCTTGTAATCGTTGTGCCACATTTACAGCATCACCAATTACAGTATAATCAAGTCGTTTTAGTGTTTCTGAGCCAATATTTCCAGATACCATTTCTCCCGAATTTACACCTATAGAAATTTCTGGTTTATAGATTTTATCTCCGATTTTAATTCCGTCTAATTTAGCTATTTGTTCTTTTACTGCTAAGGCAACATCTATGGCTCTATCCAAATGGTATTCGCCTCTAAAAACAGCCATAACGGCATCGCCCATAAATTTATCGACATGTCCGTTTTGAGCAATAATTTCGGTTACTATTTTATCAAATATTCCGTTTAGTAAAGTAACTACTGTGTTGGGTGGAATTTGCTCTGTTAGTGCCGTGAACCCACAAACATCAATAAACAAAACCGATGCTTCCAATAATTCATTTTTAAGAATACTGGTTTCAAATCCTTTGGTTGCCATGAAATTAATTACATTTTCATCGACATACATTTTAAGGATATTATTTTCCTTGATGGCCTTTAATGTTTCTTGTAATTGTTTGACATGAACAATGGTTTTTTCCATTGTAACTTCGAGGTCTTCAAAATCGACGGGCTTACAAATGAAATCAAATGCACCTCTGTTCATAGCCGTTCGAATGTTTTGCATATCGCCATAAGCAGAAACCACAACTGCTTTTAGTATTGGATTGGCTTCTGGCAAATGACTTAGCAAGGTTAATCCGTCCATAACGGGCATATTAATGTCACTAAGAATAATTTCGAGATCAGGATGTTCGCTTACTTTTTGAAGTGCTTCTTCTCCGTTTTGTGCAAAAATAAATTCATAAATATTCTCCCGAATTTTTTTTCTGAATTTTTGTTTGACCAACATTTCCAAATCGGCTTCGTCGTCTACTACTAGTATTTTAGTCATTGTTGAGAATGTTTCTAAGTTTTTCTTTTAATAAATTAAAATCGAGCGGTTTGGTTAAAAAATCATTGGCTCCATTTTCCATGGCTTGACGGTGGTTTTCGTCATCACCATAGGCAGTAATCATCATCACTATTGGAGGCGGTGCTGCATAATCATGACGAATTCGTGATAACAAATCAATACCACTCATTCCAGGCATATTGATGTCAGATAATATTAAAACTACTTCCGAACTTTTAGTTTTTAAATATTCTAATGCTTCTTCTCCCGAAAGTGCAAAATCAAATTCGAAATCGTGATGGCGTAATTCTTTTCTAAAATGTTGCAAGAAAAGCGGTTGTACATCGGCTTCATCATCTACAATGAGTATTTTCATAAGTACTTAATTTTGGTTTGTAAACTAATTATTTATATTATGTTTTTCAATTTATAAATATAAAGATTTTAATTATAAAAATGCTATTGTGCTATTATATTGGAATTTGTATCGTAAAAATAGTATATTCTTTTTCCTTGCTATCAATCAAAATTTTTCCGTTATGACCTTTTACAACGATATCATAACTTAACGACAATCCCAAACCTGTGCCTTCACCAGTTGGTTTTGTTGTGAAGAAAGGTTGGAGAATTTTATCTTTAATGCTATCTGGAATTCCGATTCCATTATCTTTTACAATAATTTCTAAATAATTATTTTTTTGACTTGTTGTAACAGTAACTACTGGTTTATATCCTTCACCCAATTGTTTTTGCATTTGATGTGTCGCATAAAAAGCATTGGTAAATAAATTCAATAACACACGTCCGATATCTTGTGATAAGACATTTGCTTTTGGAAGCGAAGGATCAAAATCGGTTATCAAATCGGCATTAAAACTTTTATCTTTGGCTCGCAATCCATGATAGGCGAGACGCAAATATTCATCGGCAAGTTTGTTAATGTCGGTTGGTTCTTTAACAGCGCTTCCAGAACGACTGTGTTGCAACATTCCTTTTACAATTCCGTCTGCACGTTTGCCGTGATAGTTTATTTTTTCCAAGTTTTGTTTGATGTCAGCAGCAATGGCATTGGCTTCTTTGGTTTCTCCTTTTGCCATTTCTTCGTGCATCTCATCTATGAGTTCCATGCTGACTTCAGAAAAGTTAGTAACGAAGTTTAATGGATTTTGAATTTCATGCGCAATACCTGCAGTAAGTTCACCCAGTGACGCCATTTTCTCCGATTGGATTAATTGGGATTGGGTGGATTTTAAATCACTTAATGTTTTTTCTAAAACTTGATTGGCTTTCTTTTTAGAATGAAATCTGTTATAAACTCCAGCGACTATTAATAATAACAAAACAGCAATTCCAATTGAAAAATTCCTAGAAAGCGAAGAAATTTTATTATCATTTTCTAATTTTGAAATAGCCAATTCACTTTCATTCATTTGTTGTTCTGTTTCAAAACTTATGGTCTGGAATTTTTTCTGATCTGCCAACATACTTTCTTGTAAAGTAAGGAACGATTTATAGGCATCTTTTGCCTTGGCATTATCACCTGTTTTTTCATATAATTCAGCCAATAATTTATAGTCTCGCAATACTGAGGAACGAACTATTTTTACTCTTTCGATATCATTTAACAGTAAAATGATTGCCTCATCGTAACGGTTTTGTTTGGTTCTTAGTAAAGCCAAATAGTAATCGGGTTCAATGATTCCTGGAGCTTCGTTGACATTAATTTGGTGTTGGTTAACAAGTTGCCAGCATTTTTGTATGAGTGAGTCAGCTACTTTTGTATTACCTAGTTTGGTGTTATATAATGTACGGTATTGCAGCAAGAATGCTTTGGAGGCATAATCATCATTCAAAACTGCTTTTTCTGCAATTTTCAAATAATAATCTACGCTGTCTAATTGATTAGAAAGTATTTTGGCGTGTGCAATGTGTCTGGCACTAAACAAAAGATTTTGTTTTGTTGGTTCATTTTGTCCTATTACTTTATAATAATTAATAGCTTCATTCAGTACAATTTTGCCATTTTCAATAGACTTTTCATAATCTACCATCAATCGATAGTAATCACTTAAAATAGCTGAGTTGTTTAACCAACCATCCTTTCCTATAATTAAAGTTACATCAAAATAATCGTAATTTTTTAAATCCTTAGTATCTAAGTAACTAAGCGATTTCTTCATATTATACATAGCCGATTCATACAAACCAATAGTGCGGTAAAATCCACCAAGTACATAATAGCAATTGGCTAAGGATAGCGAATCTTTTTCCTTTTTATATTCTTTTACCTTCTCAGTAAAGTATTGAAACCCTTCAACAATTTGAGTTGAATTGCGATAAGGGAAACGTAATTCGCAAAGAATAGAGTTTCTAATTAGATTTGAATTTGAAACTGTACTTTTTTCTAAGCTATTCAAGCATAATTTCCCATATTTTATAGCTCTGATTTTATCATAATTTGTTAAACTTCTTATGATATAAATTTTAGTGACATAGCACAGATCTTCATCACTTCCTTTTTTAAATTGGGCTGCTACTTTTTCAATTTGACTAATTTGGTCATCTGTTAACACTGTTGTTACCAAAAGTTGTCTTGCTTTATTGAATGTAATGGTGTCGAGTACTTTTGTATTGCTTTTTTTAAGAAGTACAATAATACTATCAACTTTGGTTTGCTGTGCTTTAATTTCTTGAACCAACGAGAGGAACAGCATTAGCATTAGTAGTCTCAAAATCATTTTTTGTTGTTTCATAGCTATATATTTAAACGGGTAATGTTATTAAAAATTCTGAACCTTCGCTTTCCTTAGTTTCCACTATCAATTCACCACCATGCGCTTTCACTATATCATAACTCAAACTCAAACCCAATCCAGTTCCTTGCCCAGTCGGTTTGGTGGTAAAGAAAGGTTGAAAAATCTTATCAATTACTTTTTGCGGAATGCCGTTACCGTTATCTTTTACAGAAATTTCAACTGTAGTTCCAACTTTTTTAGTAGCTACAGTTACAGTAGGTTCGTATCCATTTTCAGTTTCCCCTTTGGGGATTAATGGGTTTTTTTGCTTCTCATTTGTCGCATAAAACGCATTTGTTATTAAATTCAAAATTACTCTTCCCATATCCTGCGGAATGATTTCAATTTTTCCAATGGTTTCATCAAACTCGGTTTTCATTGTGGCATTAAATGATTTGTCCTTGGCTCGCAAACCGTGATAGGCAAGACGCAAATATTCATCAGCGAGTTTGTTAATGTCGGTTGGCTCTTTCACCGCTGAACTACTACGAGAATGTTGCAACATTCCTTTTACAATCGCATCAGCGCGTTTGCCATGATGGTTTATTTTTTCGAGGTTTTGTTTGATATCTAACGCTATAGTTTTAGCTTCTTTTATATCGCCTTTATTTAATTCATCATTCATTTCATCAAGCAATTCGTTACTCACTTCACTAAAATTGTTAACAAAGTTCAACGGATTTTGAATTTCATGCGCAATGCCAGCGGTAAGTTCACCGAGTGAGGCCATTTTCTCGGATTGGATGAGTTGGGATTGGGTTAACTTTAAATCGCTGAGTGCATTTTCTGCTCTATGTTTTTCCTTTTGGGTTTTGTTACGCTGCCTCAAAAACACTAATGCAAAAAGTGCTACAATTCCTGAAACAAGTATGCTGCCGTTTCTGATTTGTTGTTGTCTTTTTATTTCTGTTTTTGCAATGGCATCTTTTTTATCTTGAACCGATTTAGCGTTTACAAAAGCTATATTTTGTCCTACTTTCATGTTGTTTGACTTATGAACGCAAGAATCATAAAGCAGGTAATATTTCAGCGCATTTTTATAATCATGACTGGCATCGTAAGCACGATAATAGGCTGCGTAGGCAACATCTGGATCAAATTTGTTTTGGAGAGATAAATCTAATGATCGTTTTGCATAATAAAACGCGCTATCAAGCTTGTTCATTGCTGCATAGTTTATGCTTAACTGGGAAGAAGTATACGTAATCATCATTAGATTATTTCTTTTTTTCATACTCTTTAAATATTGCAAGTAATATTTATTTGCCTTAGCATAATTTTGTTTCTCGGTCTGTTCCCCTGCTAATAAGAGAAGAATTCTTTCAGTTGTAAATACATCATTCAGTTGGGTTGCCAACTTCTTTGCAGTGTCAGCATAGAGATGAAATTTGTCCCATTTTCCTTGGCTTGAATATATATCTAAAAGTAAATTATAAGCTCGCAAAATTACCGGCTTATTTTTACTTGCCCGGCCTATTTTCATCGCTTTTAGTGCATAAGCTTCGGCCTGTTTATTATCACCCATATACCTGTAAGTACTACCCATGCTTAAATCCATTGAAGACATCAGCAAACTGTCGTTTAATTCTGCTGCGATGTCAATTGCTTTTAGCCCTGCCGAAATACTTTTATCAAATTGCTTTTGATTTCCATAAAAATCTGAGATTAACTTTAAAGAATTTGCTTCCCCTTTTTTCCATCCAATTTTTGCAGCCAACTTTTCAGCTTGAAGATATATGGCTTCTGCTTTTTCCTTTTGGTTGTTAGGCAATGCATTAGCAAGAGCATGTAGCTTTTTTACACGAATGGTATCTTCTTTCTGGTAACGATTAAGATCGCGTTGAAGACTGTCCACATTGCTGTTTTGTGCATTTGCTATAATGGGTATTAGCATACATAAAACTATTTTTACAATTGCTTTCATTTTAGTTTTTTATTTTGTGTTGATGGTGGTAGAAAATTTTCATTAGTAATTACATTTTTTCCCGTTTTACTTTCTAAAGCTACTCGTGCATCTTTGGCAATTGTTCCTCCTTTTTTACCTGCAACAGCATTTTGTTTTAGCCCTTTTGCTTCATCGGTTTCGGCTATTTGTCGGGTTGAAAGTTCTGCAAGTGCTGTAAAGATTAATTCAGCTTCGCTCATGTGGTCACGTAGGTTTTGTGATTTTAATTCTTTTAAACTTTTATGTTGTTTTACTGAAAGTCCTGTCCATTCGGAATGAATAATATTGGTCAAAAAAGCAAACTCATCCGATTTTTCTACGCCACTTTCCTTCCAATAATCAGTGAGTTTGTTTCTGGTTTCTTGTCCCGTCATTCGTTGCTGTATCCACTTTTCACTTCTGCCCAATTTTTGCCAATTTTCCCTGGCTCTGTCTAAGCTTTGTTCAGGATCTGTAATTTCTTGCATACGTTCATAACCAATTTTTGCTAACCATTGTTTAAATGGTTCTGCTTTTGGAGATGGAATGGATTGGATTACCCGAAGTAATTGTTCTGTGTCTGCCACATCTGTTTTATAATATTTTCCATCCGAGGATTGCATTTTCAGTTGGTTACAGTTTGTAACCGACTGATTCCCTTCTTTTATAAGACGATGTTTTAAAACTTTCCAATAATTCCCTGGATTTGGACTTTCAGTTAGAATTCTTACGACATCTACTATTGAAAAATACCATTTTTCTTCTTTCTCATCCCAATGAGTTCTTACTTTTTGCTGATCGAATAGTTTTATTTCGTTTTTCATTTTCACAATGTATTTACAGCTAAGACAATTATAAACTCACTTCCTTTACCTTCTTCGGTTTTCACTTTTAACTCTCCACCATGGGCTTTTACAATATCATAACTCAAACTTAATCCCAAACCAGTTCCTTGACCAGTTGGTTTAGTAGTGAAAAAAGGTTGAAATATTTTATCGAGTACTTTTTGTGGAATTCCGTTGCCGTTGTCTGCAACCTTAATCTCAACCTTATCCTCAACCTTTTTTGTACTAACAATTACAGTTGGTTCATAGCTTTCTATTCCTGATTTCTGCTTTTCGTTGGTTGCATAAAACGCATTGGTAATCAAATTCAAAATTACTCTTCCAATATCTTGGTAAATGATAGTAATGTTGCCGATGGTTTCATCAAATTCCGTTTTCATCGTGGCATTAAAACTTTTGTCTTTAGCACGTAAACCGTGGTAGGCGAGACGCAAATATTCATCGGCTAGTTTGTTAATGTCGGTTGGTTCTTTAACCGCAGAACTACTTCGAGAATGTTGCAACATGCCTTTGACAATAGCATCGGCGCGTTTGCCATGATGGTTTATTTTTTCTAAGTTTTGTTTGATGTCGGCTGAAATGGCTTTTGCTTCTTCAATATCGCCTTTGCTTAATTCCTCATTCATTTCATCTAAAAGTTCAGAACTAACTTCACTAAAATTATTCACAAAGTTCAATGGGTTTTGAATTTCATGAGCGATACCAGCCGTGAGTTCTCCGAGGGATGCCATTTTCTCGGATTGGATTAATTGGGATTGGGTGGCTTTCAGTTCTTCTAAAGATTGTTTTAATTCAGCTGTACGTTCCTCAACTTGAGCTTCCAATATTATTTTTTGCTGTCCCATAATCTCACTTCTTTCTCTTTCTCTAGCTAATTCTTGGATGGTTAATTGTTTACGCAATAAAGCATAGCGTTGAAGTAAGATCCATGTGAAACCAATGGCAAACCAACTCATACAAATCAGTTCCATGACATTCCTGTTACTGCGTAACCAAGGAAAAAAATAGGGAGTTTCCCAATGGTATAAATCAACCAGATTAGCATACAATGTATTCAAATTATACAGTACTCCCCACACAAAGAATACAGGTACTGCGGCAAGTACAGAGAAATTAGTAAGTTTGTCATTTTCTTTTTTAAAGAATACAAAACTAACGAGATGAGAAATCGTCATTAAGGTAAACCAGATATCATTGATCCATTTATATATAACGTAATCCGATTTTGAAAATGTTCTTTGAAAAATAAACACGTCCATAACACCCGATAAAAAATAAAAACCAAACAGTATCAATAGCGTTTTATCCCATAAAGGATAGTATATTTTAGTTTTTAGAAATAGTCTTACAAACTGAGTAACAAGTCCCCAAAAAAGCACTCCTGTAATAAAATAATCAAAATAATATCCTAGATTAGGATTTTCAGCGAATAGAATCGACCCTTTCAATTCTAGATACCAAAAACCTTCAATCAATAGCAATAATGCCAAAATGATATACATTCTATCTTTGTTTATCCAAAAAAAGAAGAAGTTTAAGAAAAATCCGAAAAGCAACAAACCTGCAATTAACCAATCTCTACCGTCATCTGTTCTCCACTTCGATATATCTAAATAGTTTTTAGTAATAAAATAGTTATATTCATAATAATCAATACTCATTTCTGAAAATCCAATATTCTTATATATGTATAGTCGTTTATAAAGGATAATCTCCTCAAACGGAGCAAATGATAAGGCAATAAGTTCTTTATCTTTAATTCCATCTCGTTCACTCAATGGTACTGAACTCCCGCTAACGAAATGTTTCATCTTACCACTAGATTTTATAATGTATAAATCATATTTATCGACAAATGGTTTATTGTAGAAAATCAACTTTAGTTCTTTAGCTGAACTATTTTTAAGTTTTAACCTTTGCCAATAGGTTGTAATTCCGGAAAATCCTATGCCTGTTTGTTGTGTAGTGTTACTATGAAATTTTGAAGAAATACTTGGTGATTGCACATCGCTTATTGTCCACTTTTCGCTAGTATCTTCAAGCATTTGCCAGTTGGCGTCAGGTATTTTGGTATTGGTTGTATCTGTAATTATTATATGAGTAGGAGCAAAATAATTTTGTCCAAGACTTATAGTGGTACTTAATAAGAAATAAAACAGTATGTATTTTTTGATAGTCATTTTTTTTGAATTTTATTATTGATTATTTGGCAAATGAATACTAAACTCACTTCCTTCCCCTTCTTTAGTTTCTACTTTAAACTCTCCTCCATGCGCTTTTACAATATCATAACTCAAACTCAATCCCAAACCGGTTCCTTGACCAGTTGGTTTGGTCGTAAAAAACGGTTGAAATATTTTATCGAGCACTTTTTGAAGAATTCCGTTGCCGTTGTCTTTTACAACAATTTCTACAGTATTTCCAACTTTCTTTGTACTTACTGTCACAGTAGGCTCGTAGTTTTCAATTCCTGATTTTTGTTTTTCGTTGGTAGCATAAAATGCATTGGTAATCAAGTTTAAAATTACTCTTCCAATATCTTGTGGAAAGATAGTAATGCTGCCGATTGTTTCATCAAACTCGGTTTTCATCGTGGCATTAAAACTTTTGTCTTTAGCTCGCAAACCGTGGTAGGCGAGACGCAAATATTCATCGGCGAGTTTGTTGATGTCTGTTGGTTCTTTACTTCCTGAACTACTTCGAGAATGTTGTAACATTCCTTTTACAATTGCATCAGCACGTTTGCCATGGTGGTTTATTTTCTCAAGGTTTTGTTTGATATCTAACGAAATAGCTTTTGCTTCTTCAATATCACCTTTGGTTAATTCTTCATTCATTTCATCGAGTAGTTCATTACTGACTTCACTAAAATTATTCACAAAGTTCAATGGGTTTTGAATTTCATGAGCAATACCTGCCGTAAGTTCTCCTAAACTAGCCATTTTTTCGGATTGAATTAATTGGGATTGGGTGGATTTTAGGTTTTCAAGAGAAGTATTCAAATCTTTTGTGCGAAGTGCAACTTCTTTTTCAAGATTGTCTTTTTGTTCGGACAGTATTCTATTATTTTCTGCTGATAATTTTTTAACCTCTATTAGTTGGGCTGCTAATGATTTGCTGCGCTGGCTAAAACTGAAGCCCAAATATATTGCGATACTTAAAGGAAGCAACATAAATGAAAGTCCAGAAAAAATTGAATCATACACTGCATGATTTATATTTAATGCATCAAGAATAATATTAGATATAAAGTAAATAAAAGTTATACCCATACAAGAAATAAAAATTAGGGCAGCTATTCGATTGGTTTTTAGCGAACGAAAACTAACAATAATAACGGTTAACTGATGTAATATTAAAACTATACTTAAATAAGTAATAGGATAAACCATTCTGGAAATAATTGAAAGAAAACATAGTCCACAAAGTGTCCAAAACCAAAACCCTATCTTGCGTTTTAATATGCGATAAACACAAAAAAGCATGATTAAAATTCCTACTAATAGACAAATAGTTTGAAAAATACTTAACCAAAAAGAATAAGTTTCGGCAGAATTATTTTGGTTTCTAATAATTATGAACCATGACATACAGAACGTAGAAAGTGCAAAATAACCATTGATTCGTTCTTTTGGGAAAAATAGAAAGAGTGTGAAAAAGAGAATGGAAATCAAAGAAGTGGCACCTAAACTAATTAGAAACATGTCAAAACCTCTTGGTATTAAAGCAATTTTACTGTTTACAAATCGGTCTGGACTGTTTAATACATTCATAGTAGTAATTTGAATTCTAAAGGTCCATGATTTATTATAAATCGGAAAATCTTGACTACCTGTAGCGTAACGTATGGCTAGAACTTGTTCTTTATCAGGTTCCAACGGAAGTACAAAAATGTCTTCATTAGCGCTTTTTTGCTGAAAATTTTTAGGACTAGTACTTACCACTCCAAAGCGGTGTATTAGTTTTCCATCCAGATAAATTTCAGACGCACCGTTTTGCACAACATTAAAAATAATTGTTTCTTTAAAAGTTGAATCTACCTTAATTTTTATACGAAACCAGACAATCTCATTTTCTCCCGCAAGTTGTTTATCGTTATTCTGATTAAGGTTGCCGTTTGTTACAGCCGTTTTCCAGAGGTTATCATTATAACTAGGCTGTGCCCATTGTATATCGTCGCCTTTTTGGTATTTCCAGTTTTCATTGAGACTTGTCCAACCCTGGTTAATTTTTTCTGTTAAATTACTTTTTGATTCGGTTTGTCCAAAAGTTCCAAAGCTTAATAACAATAGTATGTAGAAATATTTATTCATCTTATTGATTTTTGATTGGTAATAATATACTAAACTCTGTTCCCACATTTTCTACCGTTTCCACTTTCAATTCTCCACCATGCGCTTTCGCAATATCATAACTCAACGATAATCCCAAACCGGTTCCTTGACCAGTTGGTTTGGTCGTAAAAAACGGTTGAAATATTTTATCGAGTACTTTTTGTGGAATTCCGTTACCGTTGTCTGCAACCTTAATCTCAACCTTATCCTCAACCTTTTTTGTACTTACTGTTACAGTGGGTTCATAATTGTCACCCTGAGCTTGTCGAAGGGTCTGTTTTTCATTCGTAGCATAAAAAGCATTCGTAATCAAATTCAAAATTACTCTTCCAATATCCTGTGGAATAATGTTAATGTTACCAATGGTTTCATCAAACTCGGTTTTCATAGTTGCATTAAAACTTTTGTCTTTGGCACGCAATCCGTGATAGGCAAGACGCAAATATTCATCGGCTAACTTGTTGATGTCAGTTGGTTCTTTCACAGCGGAACTACTTCGAGAATGTTGCAACATTCCTTTTCCAATAGCATCAGCGCGTTTGCCATGATGGTTTATTTTTTCAAGGTTTTGTTTGATGTTAAATGAAATTGCTTTTGCTTCTTCAATATCGCCTTTGTTTAATTCTTCATTCATTTCATCCAAAAGTTCACTGCTCACTTCACTAAAATTATTCACAAAGTTCAACGGATTTTGAATTTCATGGGCAATACCTGCGGTAAGTTCTCCGAGTGATGCCATTTTCTCGGATTGGATTAATTGGGATTGTGTGGATTTTAATTCATCAAAAGAATTCTTTAATTCAGCAGTACGTTCGCTTACTTCCAAGTCAAGTTCATCGCGCTGGCGTGCAAGTAATCTAATGTTTC
>JAYVFV010000129.1:0-4338 GCA_043772885.1 Flavobacteriales bacterium | reverse complement strand
CGCTTTTTCTTGCACTTCTGACGGATTCTCAAATCCTAGATCTTTGATCGCCAGCAGTAACGATTCATTCAGACCTAATTGTTCAAATTTATTCATATAGTATTTTAAATTGGGTGCAAAGGTAGGTTTTAAATACTATATAAACTAATTTGTTATACACTGATAATTAATAAGTTACCATTTTTCTAACAAAGCAACTGAGTAACTATGTGCCTAAGTGGCTGAGTTTGGATGCTTAAATTGATACAAAATCAACTAATTGTTTGACAGCCAAGCCACGATGACTAATCGCCGACTTCTGCTCTATTGTCAACTCAGCGAAGGTTTTCATGTATCCGTCAGCAATGAATATTGGATCGTAGCCAAAACCGTTAGTTCCGATTTTTTTTTCGGTGATGTGACCGTTAATAATTCCTGTGAAAAGGTGTTGTTTTCCGTCGAGGTTTAAGCAAATTACGGTTTTAAAATTGGCTTTTTTATTGGTTTTGCCCTTGAGATTTGATAACAGTTTGTCGGTATTGTTATCATCATTTTTTTGTTCACCTGCATAACGAGCAGAATATACGCCTGGTGCTCCATTTAGGGAATCGACTTCCAAACCGGAATCGTCGGCAAAGCAATTGAGTCCGAATTTATCGGTAACATAATTCGCTTTTAAAATAGCATTACCCTCAATAGTAGCAGCGGTTTCAGGAATATCTTCAAAGCAACCAATATCTTGTAAACTCACAATTTGAATGGTTGCAGGAAGTAATTGTTGCATTTCTTTAATCTTATTATTGTTGTTGGATGCGAAGACGAGTTTCATATTGTTTAGCTACTATTTTAACTCAATCGTAATCTTACATACACATGCTTTATTCCTTTTTTATCGGAATCGCGTTCGTCTATTTCGAGAATATCGGAAAGTGATTTTAACATCGGAGTGAGTTTTGCAAAACCATAATTTCGAGGATCGAATTCGGGTTTTTTCTTTACTATGAGATTACCAACATCGCCAAGAAATGCCCAGCCGTCGTCATCGCCAATAGCATCAAGTGTATCTTCGATAAGTTCGATAGTTTGATTGTCGATTTTATTGACGATTTCTTTTTCAACTTCTTTTTCGACTGGTTTTTTACTATCGGAAGCAGTTGTTGGTTTTGTTTTTTTAGTTCCGCGCTGTTCGGCTGTGCCTCGGGACTTTTTGATATG
This sequence comes from Flavobacteriales bacterium, assembly GCA_043772885.1. Classification (GTDB taxonomy): domain Bacteria; phylum Bacteroidota; class Bacteroidia; order Flavobacteriales; family Flavobacteriaceae; genus Flavobacterium. The sequence continues at coordinate 3,144 of JAYVFV010000129.1, read as the reverse complement.
ACCTTCCAATACTTCGATGTAAATGAAACGATCACATGCTACAATAAAGGAACTTGGTGTTTTCTTTTCGCCAATTCCGATGACTTTCATTCCCGATTCACGTAGGCGAATTGCCAATCGTGTAAAATCGGAATCGCTGGAAACGATGCAAAATCCGTCTACTTTATCCGAGTAGAGCAAATCCATTGCGTCGATAATCAAAGCCGAATCGGAAGAATTTTTTCCAGTGGTATAACTGTATTGTTGAATGGGTGTAATGGCGTGTTCGAGTAGTACTGATTTCCAGCCGTTGGCATTGGGTTTGGTCCAGTCGGCGTAGATGCGTTTGGTGGTTGGTGTGCCGTATTTTGCAATTTCTTCCATCATTCCTTTTACATTGCTGTAGGGAACGTTGTCGGCATCGATGAGTACGGCTAGTTTTAATTCTTTTGTATTTTGTGACATAGTGTGTTTCAGGTTCCAGATTAAATGTTGAACTTGAAACCCAAAGATACAAAGTTTATCGAGATTACGATTTCTAGCCCAGATGGAAATGAAAACCCTTTTGAAGTAACAACTATTTTTTGCTAACGGTACAGAGCGACAACAGGAGCTACAGTACCGTTTTGCAAAAAAAGGCGTTGTGAAAAAAGGTTGTAGTGGACAGCTGGACCGAGCTTCAGAAAATGCGAATAGGCATCAACAGATTGCTTCGCGGGCTCGCAATGACAGCTTCTAAAAATAATTTTACTTTAGCTACAATATTCAAGCAGAAATAATTAATTTTGCAACTTCAAAAAAAATACAATTTTACAATAGTATTATGGTAAAAGATTTATTCGAAAGAATTCAGAACAATATGGGTCCGTTAGGAAAATGGGCATCGCAAGCAGAAGGTTATTTTGTTTTTCCAAAATTGGAAGGAGAACTTGGACCTCGAATGAAGTTTCATGGAAAGGATATTTTGAACTGGAGTTTGAATGATTATTTAGGATTGGCGAATCATCCGGAAGTGCGACAAGCCGATACGGATGCTGCAATTCAATACGGAGCTGCGTATCCGATGGGTGCCCGAATGATGAGTGGCCACACTTCGGCTCACGAACAATTGGAAAAAGAATTGGCCGAATTTGTAATGAAAGAATCGGCGTATTTACTGAATTTTGGTTACCAAGGAATGGTGTCAATTATCGATGCGTTGGTGACAAAAAATGATGTGATTGTTTATGATGTGGATGGACACGCTTGTATTATTGATGGGGTTCGTTTGCACATGGGAAAACGTTTTACGTACAAGCACAATGACATCGAAAGTATGGAGAAAAACCTGCAACGTGCTACTAAATTAGCAGAAGAAACGGGCGGAGGGATTTTATTCATTACCGAAGGGGTTTTCGGAATGCGCGGACAGCAAGGCAAGTTGAAAGAGATTGTTGAAATGAAGAAAAAATACAATTTCCGTTTGCTGGTTGATGATGCTCATGGTTTTGGTACACTTGGAAAAACGGGAGCTGGAGCAGGTGAGGAGCAAGATTGTCAAGACGGAATTGACGTTTACTTTTCAACTTTTGCCAAATCGATGGCGAATATTGGCGCTTTCGTAGCTGCTGATAAAGCAATCATCGATTATTTAAAATACAATTTACGTTCGCAAATGTTTGCCAAAGCGTTGCCAATGATTCAGACTGTTGGTTCGTTGAAGCGTTTGGAGTTGTTGCGTAAATCTTCAGAGTTGAAAGACAAACTTTGGGTAAACGTCAACGCATTACAAAACGGATTAAAAGAAAAAGGATTTAATATTGGTGATACGAATACGTGTGTTACTCCGGTTTATTTGGAAGGCTCTATTCCGGAAGCGATGATAATGGTCAACGATCTGAGAGAGAATTATCATATTTTCTTATCGATTGTGGTGTATCCTGTAATTCCGAAAGGGATTATCTTATTGCGTATGATTCCGACTGCTTCACATACTTTAGCAGATATTGACGAAACACTTACAGCGTTTGAAGCGATTCGTGAAAAGTTAGTCAACGGAACGTATAAGGAAATTGCGAGTAAGACTACGGTGGATGTTTCGTAGAGAGAATAGAAAAAAGAGAATAGAAAAAAGAAAAAAGAATATAGAAAATCCATTCAAAATTTGAGTGGATTTTTTTGTACATTTAGGAATCAAATAAAAAAGTTATGAAAAACATAATTTTGGTACTGGTGTTGGTGAGTGCAGTATTCTTTTCCTGTAAGAAAGCAGAAGAACAGATAGTTGAGGAAAATTCTAAACCACAAGTTCAGGAAATATTAACTAAAGAGTGTTACGAATATGTTCAAGAAAATGACACTATTCAGGCAAGTTTATTAATTGAATCGAATAATGTTAGGGGTGATTTGGTTTATAAACTATTTGAAAAAGATAAAAATAGCGGAACGATTGTGGGAACTATTCAAGGTGATACATTAATTGCCGATTATACTTTTATGTCGGAAGGAACCACATCGATACGTCAAGTGGCATTTTTAAGAAAGAACAAATCGCTTATTGAAGGTTTTGGCGAAAGCGAAGAAAAAGATGGTAAGATGGTTTTTAAAGATAAAAGTAAACTGAATTTTTCGGAGAATATGATTTTGAATCTAATTCCGTGTAAATAAAAGAAAATAATTCGTTCCTAAATTTGAATAGATTTTTTGTTTCTTTGGTTTTAAACTGAGAACCGCGACTGCAAACTATTAAAGTTCTTTCCGATACGTTCGTCTTCTTCTAAAAATAACAGGATCAAAATGTTTCCATAGGTTTTGTACGGCGAGATTGTCTTCTAATTCAGGTGTTCGGATACAGTGTTTGATTCCTTTTTCCACGAAAGTGTTGTAACATTCATTAAAGATGATGGCAGTAACGCCTTTATTTTGGTAGTGAGGATCGACTCCGATTAAATAAAATAAAACTTCTTTACTTTCTTTTTTTGCTTTTAATAAATGGTAAAATCCGGAAGGAAACAACTTGCCTTTTGCTTTTTGTAATGCTTCCGAAAAACTAGGCATAACAATACTAAATGCCACCATATTATCGTCTTTATCGACCACAAATTTGATGTACTCGGGATTGATAAAACTGATGTATTTCTTTTTGAAATATTCTTTTTGTGTATCAGTAATTGCCACAAACGAAGA
>JAYVFV010000128.1:0-4339 GCA_043772885.1 Flavobacteriales bacterium | reverse complement strand
GCGGAGATCCTATTTATAATAAATTTTCATTAGAGTTACGATATCCACTTACATTAAAAGGCGCAGCTACTATATATGTATTAGGATTTGCTGAAGCTGGAGGTTCTTATTCTAATTTTAAAAAATACAATCCTTTTGTTTTGCAAAGATCAGCTGGATTCGGTTTACGAGTATTTATGCCTGCTTTTGGTTTATTAGGAATTGACTTCGGACACGGTTTTGACGCTGTTCCTGGTGCATTATCAAATCAAAAAAATGGTTGGGAGACACATTTTATTATTGGTCAACAATTTTAATTATATTTGTTACAATTATTAAACAATACATTATGAAAAAATATTTTTTAGTATTTCTGGCCCTAACTTTATTTATTAATACTAATGCACAAACAAGAGGTGTGAAAGTGGGCTATATTGATATGGAATATATTCTTGAAAAAGTTCCTGACTACGCAGAAGCAAAGAATCAATTAGAACAAAAAGCCCAAAAGTGGAAGCAAGAAATAGAAGTTAAAAAAATTGAAATTGCTAAACAAAAAGAGACTTTAAAGTCAGAAAAAGTCTTACTAACTAAAGAACTTTTAACAGAAAGAGAAGAAGAAATTACATTTCTCGAAACAGAACTTTTAGATTTTCAACAAAAAAAGTTTGGTGCCGATGGTGATTTAATTGTTCAAAAAGCCGTGCTGGTTAAACCAATTCAAGATCAAGTTTTTAATGCAGTTCAAGATATTGCAGAAGCTAAAAAATACGATTACATTTTTGATAGATCATCCGATCTTACAATATTGTTCGCAGCAAAAAGACACGACATCAGTGATCAAGTAGTTCGCACAATTACAAGAACAGAAAAAAGAGAACAGAAAAGTAAAAAGGAACTGAAGAAAGAAGCAGAAGAAGAAAGAAAACAAGAAATGATTGATAATAATCCTGCTTTAACAGACAGACAATTAAAACTTGACGAAAAAAAATCTGCGCGTTTGAAAATGATCGAAGATCGTAAATTAGCAGCAGCCGAAAGAAAACAAGCTGCCGATGATAAAAGAAAACAAATGATTGCTGATAAAGCAGCTAAGAAAAATGGCACAGTTTCTGATAAGTCGAATCCGGCTCCAGAAAAAAATACAAATCCAGATACCAAATCTACAACCAATACTGACCCTAAAGAAGGAGCTACTGACAAACAAATTGAAGCAGCAGAAAAAAAACAAGTAGCTGCAGATGTAAAAAAGAAAACTTTAGAGGATAGAAAAAAAGTAATCGAAGACAGAAAAAAAGCAGCTGAAGAAAAAAGATTAAAAGTAATTGCCGATAGAGAAGCCGCAAAAAAAGCAAAAGAAGACGCAAAAAATAAACCTTAATAAATACAAATAATAATTAATACTCTTTAAGAATGATGAAACAATTGAAAACTTTAGTAATAGCAGTAATTGCTTTTTTTGGAACACAAACTATGATTGCGCAAGCAAAAGTAGCTCACGTTGATGTAAATGAATTAATGTCAAAAATGCCAGCTATGCTTGATGCACAAAATCAATTAAAAAAATTGAGCGAGACGTATGATAAAGAATACAAAACGTTAGTAGAAGAATACCAAGCAAAAATTAAAAAATACGATACAGAAGCGACAACAGTTTCTGAAGCTATTAATCAAACTCGTCAAACTGAGGTTCAAGACATGATTAAAAGAATCAATGATTATAAAGAAACAGCTCAGTCTGATTTACAAAAAAAAGAAGGTGATTTAATGAAACCGCTTTTAGAAAAAGTGAAAGCATCTATTCAAAAAGTAGGTAAAGCTAAAGGATATCAATACGTGCTAAACGCTACTGATCTTTTACTTACTGATGGTCCAGATTTAACTGCTGACATTAAAAAAGATTTAGGATTCTAAAAATCAAAAATAAAATAAATAAAAACTGCTCCTACAAATTGAGCAGTTTTTTTTTACATTTGTTTCAATGACAAATAATAATCCCATAGGACTTTTTGATTCTGGAATTGGCGGCACATCAATATGGACAGCCATTCATGATCTGCTTCCAAATGAAGATACTATCTACCTAGCCGATAGCAAAAATGCGCCATACGGTCAAAAAAGTAAAGAGGAAATTATCCATCTCAGTAGTAAAAATACCGAACTACTACTTGATATGGATTGTAAGTTAATCGTTGTTGCCTGCAACACTGCAACAACAAATGCGATTGCGGCACTTCGGGCAAAATATCAAGTACCATTTATCGGAATAGAACCCGCCATAAAACCAGCAGCGCTCCATTCGCATACACAAAAAATCGGAATCTTAGCCACCAAAGGAACACTCAACAGTGAACTCTTTTATAAAAATGTCGAGAAATTTCAAGAGATTCAAATCATCGAGCAAATCGGATTTGGCTTAGTAGAACTCATCGAAAATGGAGAAATCAACTCTCCCGAAATGAATAAATTACTCCAATCTTATCTCCAACCAATGATAAATCAAAACATCGATTATCTCGTTTTAGGTTGTAGCCACTATCCGTATTTAATTCCGCAAATAAAAAAAATACTTCCTAAACACATCCAAATAATCGATTCTGGCGAAGCGGTTGCCAAACAAACCAAAAACATCTTACAAGAGAAAGTTGGTATGCGAAATGTAACGTCAGCAAGTTCCCATCTATTTTATACCAACGCAAATCCAAAGGTCCTTTCAGATATTTTGGAAAATAAATTTCAAGTCTTCTCTAAAGATTTTTAGAAGCGAACGGCTTGAGCTTATTTGGTTTCCTTTTTCCTGCTGTCCTTTCTGCCAATAAAAATCGGCATTCATCCCATCAGGGCTAGTTAGGTTATGCCGTACACAAAATGGTAGTTTCATATTTCAAAATAGATAAACATCATAAAACCAATTAGAAATGAGTATCTTTGCCAAAAATTCAGAATGGATAACGGGAATAGAAATAAAAAAAGTAGTAATTCAAGTAAACCTAGTAGCAACCGAAAAAGTCCTGCCGCTAAGCCCAAAGCTGCTTTGCCAAAAAGATCACAAAAACCAGCAAAAGTAACAAAAGCACCCACAAACAATGTCCCAAAACCATTAAAGTCGGACGACATTCGTTTGAACAAGTACATTGCCAATTCGGGAGCTTGTTCACGTCGTGATGCTGATATTTACATCCAATCTGGAAATGTAAAAGTAAATGGCATACCTGTCACTGAAATGGGCTACAAAGTAAAACCTGGCGATGTTGTAAATTTTGATGGCGCCACAATAACTCCCGAGAAAAAAGAATACATCCTTTTAAATAAACCTAAAAACTTCACCACTTCAAACGAAGATGATGCCGATTATAGAAATGTTTTAGAATTGGTTAGAGGTGCTACAAATGCGAAGGTGTCACCCATTGGTCGAATGGATAAAAATACTACTGGCTTACTTTTATTCACTAACGATACGGACATGATTCGTAAATTTAGTTTGCCCAATCAAAAATCACCAAAAATCTACCAAGTATCTTTGGATAAAAATCTGAAATTTGAAGATTTAGAAAAAATTTCAAACGGAATTACACTCGATGGTCACCGTCTTTTTGTAGACGAAATTAGTTATATCGAAGGCGAATCAAAAACCGAAATCGGAATCAAATTGAGAACTCCAAATGTAAAAGTGGTACGTTCTATATTTGAACATTTTAAATACGATGTACTCCGTGTTGACCGAGTATCTTTTGCAGGTTTAACCAAAAAGAATTTACCTAGAGGAAATTGGAGACCACTTACAGAACAAGAAATTATTAATTTAAGAAATAACAAATAATTCTCCTGTTCCATAATTCCATATGATTACACACAAAAATCTATCTATAGCTCATTCTTGGTTTGAAGCATTTAATGCCCACAACCTTGAAAAATTATTGTCTTTATACGATGATGAAGCAGAACATTACAGTCCAAAACTTAAGCTAACACAACCAGAAACAAACGGATTTGTTACAGGGAAAAATGCGCTTAGAAATTGGTGGCAGGATGCTTTTAACAGATTGCCGTCATTACACTATAAAGTTACTTCTTTAACTTCCAATTCCGAAAGAGTTTTCATGGAATACATACGAATTGTTGATGGAGAAGAAGATATGTTGATAGCGGAAGTTCTCGAAATTAAAGATTCCATTATTATTGCTTCCAGAGTATATCACGGATAAAAAAAATCCATCCTGCTAAGCCGCGGAATGGATTTTTTTATTTCAAATTATTATTCTAATTCACTGCCGGACAATTACAATGGTATTTCTCTGGTTGACAGAATAAGTTAATTCCGAGTGTGATTTGGTGGAATCCACCATTGTCAAATTTCACG
>JAYVFV010000127.1:0-13244 GCA_043772885.1 Flavobacteriales bacterium | reverse complement strand
AAATTAAATTGCACCAATTTACACTTCATTTTTAGTTAGTATTTAAAAATTTTACTATTGAAATTCATAAAAAACATAACCTTATTTTCACTGTTGCTCTTTTTTCAGTTTGCATTTTCTCAAGAAAAAACAATTTCTAAGAAGCAAATTGCAAAGAGATTGACCGAGGCGGGAAAAGCTTTTTATAATTTTGATGTTGAAAAATCTTTACAGCAAGCAAAATTTGCATTAAGTGAAGCACATACTATAAAAGATGATATGTTAATGGCGAAAGCGTATAACATTATTGCTTTAAATTTTGAAGAGTTTTATGATGTAAATAAAGCAATTGAATATTATAATAAAGCGTTGTATCACGCAAATTTAACTACCAATGATTCTATTAAATGTTGGGTTAATAATAATTTAGGAAGTTGCTATTCCTATAGAAAAAATAATTTTAATAAAGCAATTGAATATTATAAAAAAGGATTGATTTATTCTAATAAAATTAAAGATTCTCTTGAAATTACCTACAATCAACTTAACATTACCAGTGCTTATTTTGCGATAAAGGATTTTAAAAACGGGATTCCATATCTTAAATCATGCACCAATTATATTTCTAAAAAAGGCGAATTAGAAGCCATGATGTCTATGGCGACTTTATACGGTTCGTATTACAGTTCTTTAAATCAAGATGATAAAGCCGAATTGTTTTTTAATCAAGCTGTGGCTTTCGGAAAGAAAAATACGTCGCAATTAGTAAATTCAAATCTTTGTGAAATTTATGGCGATTTTTCCAATCATTATAAGAAAAAGAAGGATTTTAAAAATGCGTTGTACTATTTAGAATTGAATAAAGAATTGCAAAAAACAATCTACAATGAAGAGCGTGTCAATAAAGTTAAACTTGCCGGAGGAGAAATTGAAATCGATGAATTTAAAAGACAAATAGATCGAATTGAAGGCGAAAAAAACGAGCAACAGATTGATTTAAAAGAATCTAAACTAATCGTTCTGTTGTTTGTAGTTATATTTTTGATATTAATGCTGTTGATTTTTTCACTCTATAAAAACAATAAATTCAGAGATAAATCCAATCGAGAGTTAATTGTTGCTAACGAAGAATTGCAAATTGCTAAAGAAAAAGCCGATTTGGCATCGCAATTAAAAACGCAATTTGTTTCTACTATAAGTCACGAACTTCGAACGCCGTTGTACGGAGTTGTTGGTATAACCGATATTATTTTAGAAGAACACAAAGAATTAGCAAATAGTCCGCATTTAAATTCTTTAAAGTTTTCTGCGCGTTATTTATTGTCGTTGGTTAATGATTTACTTCAGATAAATAAAATTGAGGAAAACAAAATCTCGCTCGAAAGCATTATTTTTAATATTGCGGATGAAATCAAAACCATCATTGATTCATTAGAATTTATCGCGATTAAAAACAATAATAAATTAATTACCGAAATTGATACGGATATTCCCGAATTTGTAATTGGCGATAAATTGCGATTGTCACAAGTCTTTATGAATCTAGTCAGTAATGCATTAAAATTTACAAAAAATGGCGAAGTCCGTATTATTGCTGAACTTGTAAAAACAGAAGGAACTAAAAGCTATATAAAATTTCAGGTTAAAGATAACGGAATAGGAATAGCTAAAGAAGATCAAGATAAAATTTTCGACAAATTTGTCCAAATAGAAAGAAAAGAAGGCGATTATCAAGGAACAGGATTGGGATTATCCATTGTTCAAAAATTGATTGAACTTTTCGGAAGTACAATTAGTCTTGAAAGTGAATTATATGAAGGTACAAATTTTATTTTTACACTTTGTTTTGAATCAGATGAAACAAAAAGGATGACTATAATTAATAATATCGTTGTTGATTTATCCAACAATTACAATTATAAAATTTTGGTTGTAGAGGATAATAAAATCAATCAAGTCGTGACCAAGAAGATATTGGAATCCAATAATTTTAAATGCACTATTGTGGATGATGGTTATGCGTCTATTAATTTATTGGAAAATGAAAAATTTGACATTGTATTAATGGATATTAATATGCCTATAATTAACGGATTTGAAACAACCAAATTAATTAGAAACAAAGGATTAACGATTCCGATTATTGCATTAACAGCTTTTGATAAACAAGAAATTACCGAACAAGCGTTGTCGTGCGGAATGAACGATATCATCGTAAAACCATTCGAACAAGCGAAGTTATTTCAAATTATTATGAATTTAGTGAACATAAAAAAAGCTGATTAATACCAGCGTTTTTTATTTTTTTTTGAAGCATCCGATTTTCTCGAATTGTTTTCTTTATTCTTATTTCTTAAATCGGGTTTTGCATCAGGATTCGGAACTTCTTCTACATCACTGTAAGGATACGGATGATCTTCAACGACTTTGATTTTCATCCGGATTAACTTTTCGATATCGGTCCAATATGGTTTTTCATCTATCGCACAAAACGAAATGGCCAATCCACTATTTCCAGCACGACCTGTTCTACCAATTCGGTGTACGTAGGTTTCCGAAATGTTCGGCAAATCAAAATTGATTACGAATGGTAAACTTTCAATATCAATTCCACGGGCAGCAATATCGGTAGCAACTAAAACCGAAATTTCTTTATTTTTAAATGCTTCTAACACACGTTGACGCGCATTTTGAGATTTATCGCCATGAATCGCTTCGGCAAGAACACCGTTTTTCTTCAAAGCTTTTACCACGTTGTCGGCACCATGTTTGGTTCGAGTAAAAACCAAAACATTATTAATATTGTCATTGCGAATGATGTGATATAATAACTTTCGTTTGTCTTCTTTTCCAACAAAATATATTTTTTGATTTACATTTTCTGCTGTACTTGAAACAGGTGAAACCGAAACGTATTTTGGTTTTGTCAAAAAAGTATCCGCTAATTCTCGAATTGCCATTGGCATGGTTGCCGAAAAAAGTAGCGTTTGTCTGTTATGTGGCGTTAATTTTACGATCTTTTTCACATCGTTAATGAATCCCATATCCAACATCTGATCGGCTTCATCCAAAACCAAATGATGTAAATGATCTAAATCGATATAACCTTGTTTGTGTAAATCGAGTAATCTTCCTGGAGTTGCAATTAAAATGTCAATTCCTTTTTTTAATTGATCGACTTGTTGCACTTGGCTCACACCACCAAAAATTACCATCGAACGAATGTTGGTGTATTTTCCGTAAGTATTAAAACTCTCGTCAATTTGAATAGCAAGTTCACGAGTTGGCGTAACGACTAGCGTTCGGATTAATTTTCGCTTTGCAGATGAACCAACAATACGATGCAAAGAGTTAATAATCGGAATGGCAAAAGCAGCAGTTTTTCCAGTTCCTGTTTGTGCGCAACCTACCAAATCGGCTCCTTCCATAATGATTGGAATCGCTTGCTGCTGAATAGGAGTCGGCGTTTCATAACCTTCTTCCTGCAAAGATTGTTGTATGTTTTTTAATAAATTTAAATCGTTGAATGTCATAAAGTGTGTCTTCTTAAAATAGTTCAAGAAGTGGCAAAGATAGGATATATAACTAACCTATAACTCTTTTTTTTAATTTAAGCATATCCTGTTTATTGTGAAAAACGGCAACGATTATTATTTGTTTCGCTTGTTCATTAATAATAAAATGCACACCAAAAGGAAAAAATTTAGGATGTGCAACTCTAATATTTTCAAATCGAGGATAATAAATAAAAGGATTTTTTTGAAGTTTTTGGATTATTTCAATAACAGAATTAGCAAATCGTTCATCAATACCATTATTAGGATTTTGCTCAAAATACCACTGTTTTGCAATTTTAACATCATTTTCAACTTCTTCAAAATAACTCAATTCAAATTCAAACTCAATCATTATTGCGTTTTTTTATTGAGCGTATCAAAAAGTCCTTGAATGGGTTTTATTTTTTTAGGATTGTTAGTAATTTCTTCCAATCTTGAACTCAAAATTTCCTTTTGCCAATCAGGGATTTCGTTACTTACATTTTCAATATCTGGATACTGCTGTTTTATTAATAACCAATCTTTTGACGGTATGTAAACGCCAGAATCATTCCCATTGCTATCACGTAATACTTGAAGTTTCATAATCATGATTTATTTGAATAACAAATATAGTAATTTGAATAATTAGGCAGCTTTTTCTATTAAAATTTTTTATTTTTAATTTAATGATGAGATGGTATTATAACACTTCTAAATCTAAAATACTTTTGTGAGCACTGGTTTCAAAGACAGCAACTCCAAAATATAGGTGTTTCAATAAAAACGTCCTATAAAAAATGACCCGATTTAAGCGTTGGTTGTACTAAAGGTTATAGTCAGTTTAATGGAATTACAAAAACCAATTATCAATCGGATGAATTTAATTCTGATTTTGAAATTACTTTCTTAAAATATTTTATTTATAAATTGGAATATGAAAATTTAAAAAACACTAACAGTAACAATCAAACTAATTTTTATGAAATAGCAAATACGTCGCTTCGTTATCAAAAGAAAAACAGTCCGTTCGGGTTTGAAGTTTTTGTCAATAATTTGTTAGATAATAAAGTAAAAAACAGTTATTCATTTTCTGATTATGTTATTAGTGAAAGAAGTACTTATGTTTTGCCGAGAGTGTTTATGTTTTCGGTAAGTTATAAATTATGATTTCTGAAAATTAAACAATATCCGTTTTTGCCTTCATAAAATCGGTAATCAAATAGCCAATTAATTTCCCAACCAAATGATTGTTTTTGTCATTGTCTAAACTCGGTGCTCCTTCGCAAATGTGTAAATAGGAAGCATTGTTGTTTTTTCCGAAAAAGGATATAAATCGACGCAATTCTTCTATCGAAAAACCACTTAAAGTCATGGCGCTACTCGGAATATTTGGAATCGCATCCAAGTCGATTTCAATGCCATAAAAATCGTCTTTTATAAAATTGTGCGCCAGCATCATTTCGTTTTCAAAGTTTTTTTCTCTACGAATATTGACTTCATCATAGGTGTTAAAACGCACGCGGTTTTCTATATCGCGTAATTCTTTAAGTACACTTTTGGAAGTGTAACTTTCGTGCAATCCGAAGATGAAATAGTTCTTTAAAAAACCCTCTGAAAAAGCATACGAAAAGCCGTTTCCGCTGTGTCTTCCTTCCAGAATTCTGAAATCCGAATGGGCATCAAAATTAATAGCATTAATCGGTTTTCCTTTCGCTAGCGCCGTTCCTTTAATATTTCCGTACGAATTGTTATGTCCGCCACCAATTACAATTGGAATTTTCCCAGCTTTAACGATATGCGTAATGATATGCGCGACTTCTTTGTCAATTTGAACGACTAATTCGCTCATTTTTTTTCTATCGGTAGCGATGTGAAAATCAAGATCTTGAATAGCTTTCATTTCTTCAGCGACATCCAATTGTCCTAAAATTAACAATTGTGATCCTTTACAAAAGCGATTGTGCTGAATATTCGCAATACTTTTTATAGCACTTTCCCACGCAGAATCGGCACCTGGGCGACCGTAATTAGCTCTAACTCCGATGTCTTCTGGAATTCCAAATAGCACAAATTGTTGTTCGCAAGTTTTTAAATGAGAAGCAATATCTTGATCTACGGGAATAGTTGCCATTTTTTCACCAAATTTCACTTCACCACTTCGGTGATTTGTTATTTTTGATAAATCGGATGTTGTAAATCGAATTAACTTCTCCATAAAAATACTTTGTCCAAAAATAGTGTAATTTTGTAAACAAATACAATAATTGTATAAAGTTGCGTTGTGTTATTAGTAATAGATTTATGAAAAATTAATCAAACCACTATAAATATTAAAATCAAACTTATGGAAAACCAAAAAAGTAATTCATCCTTAAAAGTTATAATTCTTGTACTATCAGTTCTTCTGATAGGAAGTGTATTTTATATCTTTAAACTTTCTAATGAAGCTGAAGCTTTAGAAACTACAGTAGCTTCTACAACCACTACAAAAGAAAATGCGTTAAAGGAACTGCAGGAATTGAAAACTACCTACGATGCAGCTATTGCTGAAAACACTTCTATGTCAGATGAATTAATTGCTGAAAGAGAAAAGGTAGTTGACTTGATGGCTAAAGTTGAGAAATCAAATGGTGACGTTGCTTCTTTGAGAAAATACAAACAACAATACAATGAATTGCAGACCAAAATGACTGGTTTGATACAAGAAGTTGATGTGTTGAAAAAAGAAAATCAAAAGCTAACTACCAATTTAGACAGTACAAAAGTAGTATTGGAAGAATCAAAAAATTATACGAAAACACTTGTTGGACAAAACGAAGAATTATCTAAAACAGTAGAAAAAGGGTCTAAATTATCGGTATTAAATTTAAAAACAGCAGCTTACAAACAAAGAAGTTCTGGTAAGCAGGTTGCTACTGAAAGAGCAGGAAGAGCTGATATTTTGAAAGTTAATTTTACCATTGCTGAAAATAGCATAGCTAAATCGGGAGATAAAACTTATTATATTCAAGTTATCGATAGTAAAAACAATGTATTAGGCGATAAAGTAACCACTTCTTTTGGAGATAAATCGTTAACGTATAGTTTTACAACAAATGTAAAATACGAAAATAAAACGGTGGATGTTTCGCAAGATTTACCAGGAAAAGATTTTGAAAAAGGAACTTATTTTGTAAATGTTTTCGACAAAGCTGAGTTAGTGTCTAAGACAAGTTTTACACTAAAATAAAGACTTTAAAGCAATAATAGAAGGCGCACTTTGTGTGCCTTTTTTTGTTTATAACTTATAATTGATTGAATTTTGAATCGGTGTCTATTTCTTATTTTTGGGTATACAATTTTATCCAATGGCTCCTTCAAAAAATACTACTACTTTATATTTTATAATTGCTGTTTTAGTAATGTTTTTAGCAGCAAGTATTGGTTACAATATTGGTAATGGAAATTCAAATACTACGACTGCAGCCTATGCTTCTGCAAGTGGAATTAATGCTAAAGTTTTAAAAGAAATAGAAGAATTAAAAACAATTTACGATTCTAAAATCGCTGAAAAAAAAGCATCGTACAAAGACTTACAAGTAGAGAAAGAAAAAGTACAATTTCTATTGGCTGAATTGGAAAAAACAAAAGGTAATGCCAACTCACTATTAAAATACAAAGACCAATATCAGGATTTAGAATCAAAAATGCGACTTTTGGTAGATGAAATTGTGGTATTAAAAACGAATAAATCGAAAGCGGTTACTAAGGTTCAAAAAATCAAACCAATTAGTGTCGATGCTAAAAAACCAGTTTTAGATAACTCTTCCTTTTCAATAAAAACACCAAAGAAATCAACAGTTGTCCCTAAAAAAGCAACAACAATTGTTAAAAAAGAAATAGTAGAAAAGGTAATAGTTACCGTTCCGAAAGTTGAAATTCCAGAAAAGAAAATGGAGAAAGTTTATGCTAATTTGGATGTTTCAAATTTAAAATCGGGTGGCTATATTTCAAAATCTGGCAGCAAAATAGAAGAAACAAATTCGGCAAGTAAAGCCGATTTAATAAAGATAAGCTTTTCTATAGAAGCAAATGCAGATGCAAAATCAGAAGAGAAAAAATATTACATTCAAGTGGTAAATGGATCTAATAAAGTTTTGGGCAGAAGAATTACCGAGTTTTTTGATGATAAATCGATAACGTATAGTTTATCAAAATCAATTCAATACCAAAATCAACAAGTGCAAATTTTACAAGAATTAATTGCCGAAGATTTTGAAAAAGGAACCTACACCATTAATGTTTACGACAGAAGTAGGTTAGTTGCCAAAA
Organism: Flavobacteriales bacterium; assembly: GCA_043772885.1. Classification (GTDB taxonomy): domain Bacteria; phylum Bacteroidota; class Bacteroidia; order Flavobacteriales; family Flavobacteriaceae; genus Flavobacterium. Next base: position 5,415 of record JAYVFV010000127.1, on the reverse strand, counting down.
CAACTTTTACTTTAAAATAATTAGATTTCGTTTCCTTCCAAAAGCACTTTGTCAATCAAATTGCTCCCAAAAGCATAGGGCAATTGGTAATACGAAGTAATAGGTTTTGTAATAATCACATTGGCGATTTTTCCCACCGTTATACTTCCGTGAGAATCGGAAATCCCCATTGCATAAGCGCCATTTATTGTGGCTGCATTAATGGCTTCTTCGGGAGTCATTTTCATTTTTATACCCGCGGTTGCTAGCACAAAATTCATATTTCCAGATGGCGTAGAGCCCGGATTAAAATCGGTTGCCAATGCTAAAGGCAAACCTGCATCCACCATTTTTCGTGCTGGCGTGTAAGGAATACTCAAAAAATAAGAGCAACTTGGCAAGGCAACTGGCATTGTTTCAGCATTTTTTAAAAGTTCAATATCTTCATCGGTAACCACTTCCAAATGATCAACAGTGAGTGCGTTGTGTTTTACTCCAACAGCAATCCCACCAATAGCATTGAATTGGTTGACGTGTATTTTCGGAATCAAACCATACTGTTTTCCTGCAATAAGAATTCGTTCGGTTTCTTCGACAGAGAAATAACCTTTTTCACAAAAAACATCGATGTATTCGGCTAGATTTTCAGCAGCAATTTTAGGTAACATTTCGTTGATAATTAAATCAATGTAAGCCGAATGGTTTTCTTTATATTCGTTTGGAAAAGCATGTGCACCAAGAAAAGTAGCTTTGATTTTTATAGGATAATTTTCAGAAAGTTTTTTGATAACACGAAGCATTTTCAATTCGCCATCGACAGTCAAACCGTAACCCGATTTGATTTCGACAGCGCCAGTCCCCAATTGCATTACTTCTTCCAAACGCAGTTTTGATTGGTTGTAAATTTCTTCTTCAGAAGTTTCATTTAATTTTTGTGCCGAATTGAGAATTCCGCCTCCGCGATTGGCAATTTCTTCATACGTCAATCCGTTGATTCGATCGACAAATTCTTGCTCGCGATTACCAGCATAGACAATGTGTGTATGACTGTCACACCATGTCGGAAGTACCACTTTCCCTGAAGCATCGATGGTTTTGTTTGCTGTAATTTTTGGACAATTTTCCATCGTACCGAAATCGGAAATCAAATCATTTTCAATTAGTAAATAGGCGTTTTTTATAGATGGTAAAATAGCCATTTCGGCACCAGAAACTTTTTTAACCGAAGCTTCTCGAATTTGAAGTAGTTCTTTTATGTTGGTAATTAAAGTCGTCATATACTTATTTTTAGTAAAAATACTTTTTAAAAAATAATTATCTTTAAATTTATATCAAAATTAAATAAGTGAGAAAAATAAAATATAAAAAAGGACGTAAAGTAGTTCCGAGTATTTTAGAATATACTGGAATTCACAAAAGTGTTTCAACCGAAATGCAGCTTTTTGTTTACGACAAAGAAAGTTTGGATGAGTACAAGCATTTTCAAACACAAGATTTAAATCAGTGTATTGATTATTATAAAGTTAATTGGTTGAATATTCACGGTTTGAATGACATTGCGGTGATTCAATCCATTGGGGAGAATTTCAATGTCGATAGTTTTATGCTTGGTGATATTTTAAATACGACCAAACGAACAAAATTAGACGAATACCACGATATTTTATTTTTCAGTATTAAGTCGTTGTTGCCCGTAGAAGATTCGAATACCATCAGTGTGGAGCAAGTTAGTTTCTTACTTAAAAAAGGAGTTTTGATTTCATTTCAAGAAAAACGAAGCGATTATTTTACGCATATTCGCGATCGGATTCGAACACATTCTGGAATTGTAAGAGAAAAAAAAGCCGACTATTTGTTGTATCTATTACTCGATGCAATAATGGAAAATTTTTACATCACCATCGAAAGTGAAGAAGATAAAGTAGAAGAATTGATTAACATATCTAAAACGAGCGCCAATCCAATTGTTTTGGAACAAGTAGAAAAGCATCGTGATAATTATAACTTTTTAAAACGTTCAATTATTCCGTTACGCGATTCCCTTTATGATATTAAAAGCATAAAAGATGATGAAATTTTTAATGAGATTGAAGATAAGAACTTTACCTTTTTTGATCGTTTGCATCAAAAATCATTAGAACTTTTAGAACAAATTGAATACGATTTGACAACGTTGGATAGTGTTTCTAATTTTTATTTTTCGACACAAAACCACAAGTTGAACGAAGTGATGAAAACTCTAACCGTTGTTTCTGTATTCTTTATGCCACTGACTTTTATTGTAGGAGTTTACGGAATGAACTTCGACAACATGCCAGAATTGAAATGGGAGTACGGTTATTTTCTTATTTTAGGATTGATGTTTTTATTGTTTGTTGGAATGGCATATTATTTTAAAAAGAAAAAGTGGTATTGATATTATTATAAATTTTGAATTTTAAATTGTGTTTTGTAACTTAATTTTATTTTTCAATTACAGTTGTTTTTAAAATTGACCTCAAAAAAACAAACCCAATAATTCCTGCAATACCTGATGAAATTAGAATCATAATTTTAGCATTGTCAATATGTTCAACATCTGAAAAGGCGAGGAGCGTAATAAAAATAGACATTGTAAAACCAATTCCGCCAAGGAAACCAACTCCAAATAACGATTTCCAGGTCATGTCTTCGGGAAGTTGGCAGATTTTTAATTGGGTTCCGATGTAACTAAAGAGAAAAATTCCAAGTGGTTTTCCGAGAATTAACCCCAATGCGATTCCGAGTGTATACGTTTCGGTCATCGTATTTTGCCAACCTGATTTAATAATAATTGCCGTATTCGCTAAAGCAAAAAGGGGTAAAATAAAAAAGGCAACAGGTTTGTGTAACCAATGTTGTAAAATATAGGAAGTCGATTTTTCATCGCCATTACCAAACGGAATGGCAAAAGCTAACAACACTCCAGTAATAGTTGCATGAACGCCCGAATTGAGCATAAAATACCATATGAAAATACCGCCAATTAAATACGGAATTAGGTTTCTCACTTTCAATCGATTGAAGATAAGTAGCACTCCAAAAATAGAAAGCGAGATAATCAGATTCGACCAAATTAACGATTTCGTATAAAAAATTGCAATGATTAAAATGGCTCCTAAATCGTCAATTACGGCTAAAGCAGTTAAAAATATTTTTAAGAATATTGGGACTTTATTTCCCAAAAGCGATAAAATTCCAATAGCAAAAGCGATGTCGGTTGCCATTGGAATTCCGAAACCCGATTGTGTTGGCGAACCATAATTCAACATTAAATACAATCCGGCAGGCAATACCATTCCGCCAATTGCAGCAGTTAAAGGTAACATTGCATTTTTTACATTGGAAAGCTCTCCGTGGTATATTTCGCGTTCTAATTCTAATCCGATAAGTAAAAAGAAAATCGTCATCAAACCATCATTGATCCAATGTTCTATAGAGTACTGTCCCAATTGGATGTGCCAAAAAGAAATATAATTTTCACCAACAAAATTTGCCAGAAGTAACGACAATAACGTGCAGAAAATTAGGGTAAATCCACCTGATTTTTCACTTTCAAAGAAATCGTTATACAATTTGGAGATTTTCATTTGGAAATTCGAGAAGTGTAAAGATACGATTAATTAGCGATTGTACTCCGACAGCCAATGAAACTGCTTTTCTGCCAATTGGAATTTTCTGCTGCTTTTCACCACATCAATGTGCACAGAATCCTCTTTTATTTTTGTTATAAAATGAATGGTGTTGTTGTCCCTGAATTTGTATTTCAAGGTGAATAAAAATAAGCTATCGCCTTTAACAGAGCGTTTATAACATTGTAATTCTTTTTTAATGGTGTCCGATTTGAAGAAAATATAACCACGACGATAGTGCTTATAGAGTAAGGTATCACACGAATTAACGCTTATCACACCATCATTGTCAAAAATCATGTCTTTCCAAACCAACGAATCGGTGCTTTTTATAGGTATTGTGTCATTGTTTACTACAAATGTTTTTACATCATAAATTCCTCTTGGAATGGGCATTTTTTCATAGCGTTTAACCATTTGCTGCCTACGTCCATAGCTGTCATAAAATGTCATTCCAATGAATAAAGCAATAAAAAGTAATTTGATAGTAATACGGGAGAGCTTTGAAATTCTTTTTGAAAAATCAGGGATGTACATTTTTTTGATTGCACTGGCCTGTTTGTCCAAAATGAAAAAATTCAACAGACTTTTATAATCGGGAATCAGTAAAATACAACAGAAAATAACGATGTGAATAGAAAATATTTTAACTGGAATATCATAACATAAATTGAGCATCATCACATTTATAAAAACGCCCAGTCCAATTAAAGCTCCGAGACGAATGGTTTTTCTATTGAGCAATAAAATCCCAACAAGAATTTCCATTATTCCAGAGAAAATTTGATAGGGTTCCGAATAGCCAACGAACATCCATGATAATCGCATCGGAAGAAAATCGCCCAAAGGTGTTGCTAATTCATTTAAACCCGGAAAAGTCATTTGGAGTGCAAACAATTTTATAATTCCATATTGGAATGCAATCATTGCTAAATAATAGCGCAAAACGGTTCGTAGATAGTAATACATTTTTTCATAGTTCCACTTTTTAAAATCTACTAAAGTCCAGACAATTGCTCCAAGAATTCCTAACGATAAATTCATAACCAATTGCACCCAATTGTAAGAGGTATCACCACTTCCGTTGGGTAAAACCAGTGTATCGCGAAGGTGAAAAACATACTTGTTGAAATTATGTACCATCCAATCTATAATTGCATAGTAATATTTCATTACATAATTATATCCTGGAAATGCGTTCAACCATGAGAAGGGTTCGGTATTTAGAATAAAATAAATAAAGAAGAATCGGAAAAGTATTTTTTGCCATTGCGGCCAAGTTTGATTTAAAGTCATGGTTAATTACTAGTTTGATAATCAAAGATATTTAAAATTTTTACTATCACACCATGTCTTCTGGTTTTACCCAATTATCAAAATCTTCTTCTGAAACATAACCCAAACGAACAGCTTCTTCTTTTAAAGTTGTGCCATTTTTGTGAGCCGTTTGGGCAATTTCTGCGGCTTTGTAATACCCAATTTTAGTGTTTAATGCCGTGACTAACATTAATGAGTTGTATACCAATTCTTTTATTCGTGGATGATTGGGTTCTATTCCAACTGCGCAATGATCGTTGAAAGAAGTGCAAGCATCACCAAGTAAACGCGCCGATTGCAAGAAATTGGCAGCTAATAGCGGTTTGAAAACATTCAGTTCATAATGACCTTGTGTTGCTCCAATAGTGATAGCAACATCATTTCCCATGACTTGTGCGCAAACCATCGTGAGTGCTTCGCATTGCGTTGGATTTACTTTTCCGGGCATAATGGAAGAACCTGGTTCGTT
>JAYVFV010000126.1:0-4406 GCA_043772885.1 Flavobacteriales bacterium | reverse complement strand
ATGGCATCCAACTACGCTCCAACAGGCTGGGCAAAGTGTGAAGGGCAATTACTTCCTATCTCTCAAAATCAAGCCTTGTTCTCCCTTTTAGGAACTACTTATGGCGGTAATGGACAAACCACTTTTGCCTTACCCGATTTAAGAGGAAGAATACCGATGCACTACGGACAAGGACCCGGTTTATCTAATTATTTACAAGGTGAAGCTGCTGGTTCAGAAACCAATACGCTTACTGTATCACAGATGCCAGCCCATAATCATAGTATAGGAGCAAATACTGCCGATGGTAATCAAAATGAACCAGCAGGAAATGTCCCAGCCAATACAAAACTATTGGATAAAGAATATTCTGATGTCGCTTCGAATACAACTATGAATCCAACTATGGTTGGTATGACTGGTAACAATCAACCTATAAACAATGTGCAACCTTATTTAACGGTGACTTTTATTATTGCGTTACAGGGTGTTTTTCCACCTCAAAATTAATTTACTACAACTATGAAAAGTATAGTAACTTTTATACTTGTGATGCTAACTTCACAAGTATATTCGCAAACCATCACTTATAACGGATGTAACTATCTGTTGGAAAATCAAAATTATATTTTTAATCTTGGTGCAGTTGATGGCACAGGTAGAAATACATACAGCACTACTCCTATTGATGGAGCGCAACACTGTGGTGGAATTGGAACATGTGAATTTAGAATAATCTGGAGTGTTGCTAATTCACGTTGGGAATTCATGGCTGACAGCGGAAACGGAGCTTTTTCGGCAACCAATACGTTGTATTACAATACTTCGGCTTCTGTTCCAAATCCTCCTAGTCTTACACTTGGAACTTGGGTAGAAAATACACCCACCACCAACTCGCTTTGCGGTGGAAATTTATCCACTGGTAATGCAACGTTAACCGGAAATGTACAAAACGTACTTGCTGTAAATGATTTTTCAGCGAACTCCGGAATTGTATTGTATCCAAATCCAGCAGGGAATGAATTGAATATTGCAGCCGCAAGCGTTATAAAAAGCATCAGTGTTTGGAATATACAAGGGCAGCAAATATTTACTTCTGAAAGTAATTTGGATTTGCTCGATGTTTCCAATTACCAAACCGGATTTTATTTGGTTCGCTTGCAAACCGACGACGGAATGAAAGTCGCCAAGTTTATGAAAAAATAAAAAATAAAAACCCTTTCAAAGTAATGAAAGAGTTTTTTATTTATAGTACTGAAAAACTATATTCCAGCCACTGCTTTTATCTCATCAATAATTCGCAAGGCTAATGTATCAGCTGCTTCTTGTGTTGGAGCTTCGGTATAAATTCGGATTATCGGTTCGGTATTTGATTTTCGCAAATGCGCCCACTCTTTTGCAAAATCGATTTTCACTCCGTCAATAGTGGAAATATCTTCATTTTTGTATTTGGATGTCATTGCAATTAAAATCGCATCGACATCAATTTGTGGCGTCAATTCAATTTTATTTTTGCTCATATAATACTGTGGATACGATGCGCGCAATTCAGCAACCGTTTTTTCCTGATTAGCCAAATACGTTAAGAACAACGCAACACCAACCAAGCTATCTCTTCCGTAATGCAATTCTGGGTAGATGATACCACCATTTCCTTCTCCACCAATAATCGCATTAGTTGCTTTCATTAATTCCACCACATTCACTTCTCCAACAGCACTGGCTTGGTAACTTCCGTTGTATTTGTTCGTAACATCGCGCAAAGCACGAGATGACGACATATTAGAAACCGTATTTCCAGGTGTTTTGCTCAACACATAATCGGCACAAGCGACCAAAGTATATTCTTCGCCAAACATTTCGCCATCGTTAGAAATGAAAGCCAAACGATCTACATCGGGATCGACTACAATTCCGAAATCGGCTTTTTCCTCCACAACCAACTTACAAATGTCGCCCAAATGCTCCTTTAAAGGTTCGGGATTGTGCGGAAAATGACCGTTCGGTTCGCAATATAATTTCACTACTTCTACGCCCATTTGCTCTAGTAAATTCGGAATAATAATACCACCACTCGAATTCACACCATCAACCACCACTTTGAATTTTCTTTTGGCTACGGCTGCTGCATCTACTAATGGTAAATCTAAAACTTCGTCAATATGAATATCCATATAGGAATCATTAATAGTAATTTCACCAAGCGAATCTACATCCGAAAAATCAAAGGCTTCGGCTTCGGCAATTTCTAAAATTAATTCGCCATTTTTTCCACTTAAAAACTCACCTTTTTCGTTTAATAGTTTTAATGCATTCCATTGTTTCGGATTATGAGAAGCAGTTAATATAATGCCACCATCCGCTTTTTCTAAAGGAACAGCGATTTCAACCGTTGGCGTTGTCGACAATCCCAAATCTATCACATCAATTCCCAATCCCAACAAAGTATTCATTACCAAATTGTGAATCATCGGACCCGAAATACGAGCATCTCTTCCAATAACAACTTTTAATTTATTTCCCTCTTGCTGTTTTCCTCTTCCTGCTTTTAAAAATGTTCCATACGCCGAAGCAAATTTCACTGCGTCAACTGGCGTTAAATTTTCACCTACTTTTCCGCCTATCGTGCCTCGAATTCCAGATATTGATTTTATTAAAGTCATTTTTTGTGTTTAAAAGTTTAAGAGTTTAGAAGTTTATGGTTTAAAATTCCTAAATTGTGAAGCAAAGATAACTATTCTATAAAATTTTAGAAAGTAAAAATTATAAACTATTATTACATTTACAAAGCTAAACTTCTAAACTCTTAAACTTCTAAACTTTTCTATGAACTACCTGGCACACATCTATCTTTCTGGCGACAACGATTTACTCAAAATCGGAAATTTTATGGCGGATAGTATTCGTGGTAATTCCTATTTAGAGTATCCTGAAGAAATCAAAAAAGGCATTCTTTTGCACCGTTATATTGATACGTTTACCGATTCACATCCGATTTATAGAAAGAGTAAACACAGATTGCATGAAAAATACGGACATTATTCGGGCGTGATTATGGACATTGTGTACGATCATTATCTAGCAAAAAACTGGTCAAACTATTCATATGAAAATTTAGAAGATTATGCGGCGAATTTTTATAAACTGCTTCAAGACAATTATGAGATACTCACGGAAAGAACAAAGGGAATGCTACCGTATATGATGAGCGGAAACTGGCTGGTAAGCTATGCAACATTAGCAGGATTGGAAATGATTTTATTTCAGATGGATTACCGAACTAAACACCGTGCTCACATGCAAGAAGCTATAGTGGAGTTGGCACAATTTTACAACGAATTTGAAGAGGAATTCCAATTGTTCTTTGAAGAATTGGAACAACATTGTAAGGAGAAATTAGAAAAGCTTCAATAATTTTAAACACATAGAAGCATCGGTTTAATTGGCATGTAAAAGTCTGCACAGTAAAGCTATAGATTTTAGCCACAGATTCACAGATTTCTAAAATAATCTGTGAATCTGTGGCTAAATTTTTAGAACCTGAAAGTTAAATGCATTAAAAGCAAATAGTTTCAAACTATATTTGTGACCAATAAAACTTTATTTTTGTCTACCTCATAAGTTGAAAATTAAAAATGCCAAAACGACAAACTTTATCCTTTATATTGTTTTTTAGAAAAATCATTCGCCATTTGGAATCGATTTTCTTTTTGGCTAAAAGAAAATTATCCGAAAGGAATTTTATTTATTTTGCTAGTGTCGTAGTTGCCATTTCATGCGCGTTTGCTGTAATCGCATTGAAAAGTTTTGCGCACAATGTTTTTATTTTTGCCAATTATGTCAATGGCTATTTAAAGCTTCCTTATATCAATAGTATTCTACCTATTGTGGGGATTTTACTTACTGTTTTTGTCGTAAAGAAATTCCTTAACGGAAGCATAGAAAAAGGAAGTTCACGCATTCTTTATGCGGTTGCTAAAAAAGGCGGAATTCTTCCCAAAAAACAAATGTATGCCCAAATAATAACAAGTTCTTTAACCGTTGGATTGGGTGGTTCTGCCGGATTGGAAAGTCCGATTACCATAACCGGAGCCGCTTTCGGTTCTAACTTTGCCCAGAAATATAAACTATCACAAAAAGATCGAATTTTACTTTTAGCTTGTGGTGTTTCTGCCGGAATTGGCGCTGCGTTCAATGCTCCAATTGCAGGCGTTTTATTTGCCATAGAAGTAGTTTTAACCGACATTTCTATATCGGCATTTATTCCAATTATTATATCCGCAGCGACGGGAGCTTTGGTTTCTAAAATTCTATTAAGTCAAGACATTTTATTGAGTTTTGAAAAGGAACAAAGTTTTGATTTTCACAATACACCTTATTATGTTTTATTGGGAATTTTAGCAGGTTTCGTTTCGATTTATCATGCA
>JAYVFV010000125.1:0-13570 GCA_043772885.1 Flavobacteriales bacterium | reverse complement strand
TTTTCTTTCCGATAAGAAAACATCCAACAACAATAAGAAAAAACCAAATCCTAAAAACCATTGAAATTGCGATTGAAAGTTCGCCATTTGTGTTCCTTCAAATTCGGTTTTCTGAATATTATCTAACGTATTTTTTACGAAATTTATAACTGTTTTTGTGTTGTTTCCATCGACATATCCTTTCGAATTTTTGCCTATTTTTTGTAATATTTCGGCGTTTCTTTTGGTAACAACGACTTCTCCGTTTTGATCTTTTTGAAAGCTGTCAACAATGCCATTTCTTTTTAAAGGAATTGGACCACCTTTTTCCGTTCCGACGCCAACAGTAATGATTTTTAATCCTAATTTTTTTGCTTCATCGGCTGCATCTTGAGCGTTATCGGAATGATCTTCTCCATCCGAAATCAAAATCAGCAATTTATTGGTTTTGTCTTTTTTATCGAAAAAAGTTGTTGCCGCCATGTTTATTGCTTCGTCTAAGGAAGTTCCTTGTGAGGAAATGATATTCGGATTTATACCTTGCAAAAACATCTTAGCCACACCATAATCGGTCGTTATTGGTAATATTGGGAAAGCGCTACCTGAATAGGCAATGATACCAATTCTGTCACTTCCCAATTGGTTGATAATTTGCGAAACCAATTGTTTGCTTTTTTCCAAACGGTTGGGAACTACATCTTCTGCCAACATACTTTTTGATACATCAATTGCAAAAACAATGTCGATTCCATCGCGTTTTACGGTTTCTATTTTGGTTCCCATTTTTGGATTTACCAAAGCAATTACAAAACAAGCAAGCGCTAAAAGCAGTACAATTAATTTTAAAATTGGTTTAAAAACAGACTTCTGAGGACTTAGTTTTTTTATTAAATCCAAATCGCCAAATGCCAACTGTTTTTTTCTTTTCCAATATTGTACATATAGAAAAAGCATCACCAATAACGGAATGACAAATAGTAAATACAAATATCCTTTTTCTTCTAACTCGTACATAATTGCTATATAAAACTTCTGAAAACCGTGTTTCTTACAACGATTTCAATCAATACTAAAAGTCCGGCAAGCAAAACAAAAAAGCGGAATTTTTCGTCGTAATCGTAAAACTTTAATTCTTCGATTTCAGTGGTTTCTAATTTATTGATTTCTTTGTAAATCGATTCTAATTTGCTGTTATTATTGGCTCTGAAATATTTTCCTCCTGTATTTTTTGATATCGCTTTTAATAAATCGACATCAATTTCAACGGGCATCATCTTGAATAAAAATCCGCCGTTGGGTGCGTATGCATACGGAAACTCAGCCATTCCGTTGGTTCCAATTCCGATAGTATAGACTTTTATTCCGTATTCATGTGCAATTTGAGATGCCGTTTCCGGTTCTATAAATCCAGCGTTATTCACACCATCCGTCAACAAAATAATGACTTTGCTTTTGGCTTTGCTGTCTTTTAAACGGTTAACGGCTGTGGTCAATCCCATTCCGATTCCGGTTCCATCCTGAATTACATTATCGTATTTAATATCTTTTATCGCTTCCCGAACAATTGCTTTATCACTGGTAACGGGTGTTTTTGTGTAGGATTCTGCAGCATAAACTACAATTCCTATTCTGTCATTTGGTCTGCCTTGAACAAAATTTGCGGCTACTTCTTTCAAAGCTTCCATTCGATTTGGTTTTAAATCTTTGGCGAGCATACTCCCGGAAACGTCGATTGCCATTACGATATCAATTCCTTTTGTCGTTTTAGTTTGATTGCTAATATCGACTGTTCTTGGTCGCGCCATCGCAATTATCAACGAACTTAAAGCCAACAATCGCAATACAAACAAATACGGTTTAAGTTTTGTTAAAATGGATTTTGAATTTTTAAATCCGCTTACCGAGCTTATTTTTAATGTTGGCGTTTGTTGTTTGCGTTTCCAAATATGCCAAACAATAGCCGCTGGAAGTAGCAAAAAAAACCAAAAGAACTCCGGATTTAAAAAAGTAACACCTTTCATCATTATTGCTGTGCTTGTTTGAGTTCGACAGAATTTAGAACGCGTTCCATAATCTGTTTCCCGTATTTATCTTCTTCCTTGTGCATGATGATGATTTGTTGCAAACCGCCATCTTGACCGAACAACGCCACTTCATAATACATTTTTTCTGACTTCGTTTTTGCTTTATCAAAAGACGTTAAAGTTCCGTAGGCCTTTTTGCCTGTCACTCCTTTTTGAGTGTCAAAATCTTCCGATTTTACAATAATATTCGCAGCACCTTCTTGTTCAAAACTTTCAATTGTTCCGTCGATGGTTTTTTGCAAATCGATTTCTGTGTCCTTTTTGTATTTTAGAGTGCTCACTAGAATGTAAAAATCATCCGACATACTTCCGTAAGTAAACAACTGCATTTCTTTATATAATGCGATTTTGTTTTTAGGCATTACTGTTGTAACATCGATTCTTTTTAGCACTTTTGGTGTTTCAATTTTTACACCCGGATTACCGTATTCGCTGTAAATCCATTCACCTTCAGCCAATTCTTTAGTTGGATTTCCTAGGATATTGTCTTTTACAAAATCCAATCCTTTGGTGGCAATCAAAATCCCAATCGTACTTGCAATCAAAAGTACGGCGAGTCCAACTGCGTTTACAATTCGTTTTTGTTTTTGTTTTTTTAGCTTTTTTAAACGGGCAATTTCTTTTTGTTCTTCATTCCATTGTTCTAATTCGTCCGTTTCTTCGACGATAACAGGAATGGAGTTGTGAATGGTAACGATACAACTGGAGATTCGTTTTTTATCTTCTTCGATTTCGAATTCCATCGGCTTTGATTTGGCAAATTTTACTAAATCGGCTTGTTGTAAAACCATTTCTAAATTCTCTAATGTTGCTGCCGACAGTTTTAATTTCTTTTGGGAAGCCACTTTTCGCAAACTTACAATCAGTTCGGAAGTCGTGCTTTCCATGGCTGGAATTTTAATTTCTTCTTCAATATAAGTTCGGGCAATATCAGTCAATTCGGAATAATACGATTTGATTTCACCTTTTTGCCAAAGCTCTTTCGTTTCCAATTGTTGCAATAATGTGGTTGCTTTTTCGATGGGTGAAGTAAAGATAATTTCAACTGGTTTTTCTCTTTTTTGATATTTTTTATAGTACAAATATATAACTGCTGCAATTCCTAAAATAAGTAACAATCCGAGCAAATATTTCCACCAATTGCTATCACTTTCGGCAGTAGCAATATTTTTTATATCGTACATTCTTTGTTTTAAAGTATCGACTTTTACATCGTTGACTTCGACTATTAAGCTGTCGGAAAAAACAGGTTTTCCATTGATCAGAATCGGTAATCGTGGAATGGCATATTTCCCAGAATCGAACTGCGTTAGTCCGTATTTTTTGATTAATTCGTAACGGCTTCCTTTTTTTAAAGTATCGATTGAATAGGATTGTATGACTTCTAAAGCGCCCAAGTTTTTAATTTTTGGAAAAACCACTTTTGACAATGTATCGACATCGGCTTTGATTGTCAGTTTGAATTCGGCTCCTATTTTATTCTTGGTGGTATCGATAGACGTCGTGACTTTTTGGGCAAAAAGGGACGTTGATAGTAGGAATAATAATATGTATAGTTTTAATTTCATTTTTTTCTTCTTAACCGCAAAGTGCGCTATGTTTTACGCAAGGTTCGCAAGGTTTTTTCAATCATTTTGACTTTATGCATTTTTAATTCTTTTTTTCTTAACCGCAAAGTGCGCTATGTTTTACTTTTATTACAAATCTTTGCGAACCTTGCGTAAAACTTTGCGAACTTTGCGGTTAAACACTTACCTCGATTTAAAATAACCCAACAATTTCGTTACATAACTTTCATCCACTCTAGTATTAACTGTTCCCGAGCCGCATTTTGAAAAAATATCCTTGAAGTAATTGACTCTTTCGTGATAATTTTTTTCGTAATTCATTCGTGTTTGTTTAGAGCTGGTATCGACGATTAGAATTTCTCCCGATTCGGCATCTTCCATTTCTACCATTCCGATGTTTGGCATTTTTTCTTCTCGGATGTCATAGACTCTAACGCCCGTGATATCGTGTTTTTTACTGGCAATTTTTAATGTTTTCTCGTAATCTTCATCCACCATAAAATCGGAAATAACAAAAACAATGGCTTTCTTTTTTTGAGTTGCTGATAAAAATTTTAGTGCTTGTGATAAATCGGTTTTTTTGCTTTTAGGTTGGAATTCTATCAACTCACGAATGATTCGCAATACGTGTGATTTTCCTTTTTTTGGCGGAATATACAATTCGATTTGATCGGAAAATAAAACCAATCCAATTTTATCATTATTTTGTGTTGCCGAAAACGCCATTGTTGCGGCGATTTCTGTAACGATTTCACTTTTCAATTGATTTTTAGTTCCGAAACTTTCCGATCCTGAAATATCGACCATCAACATCATCGTTAATTCACGTTCTTCTTCAAAAATTTTAACGTGTGCTTCATTATATCGAGCGGTTACATTCCAATCGATAGCGCGAATATCATCGCCATATTGGTATTGACGCACTTCCGAAAATGTCATTCCCCGGCCCTTAAACGATGTATGGTATTCGCCCGAAAAAATATGATCGCTCAATCTTCGGGTTTTGATTTCTATTTTACGGACTTTTTTGAGTAGGTCTTTTGTTTCCATTTTTAAAGGCAATAGGCAATAGGCAATAGGCAATAGACAGTAGTGATATTACTAATGGCTAATGGCTTTTGCCTCATGGCTTTCTAAGGTACTTCGATTTCGTTTACGATTTTGTTGATGATGTCAACGGAAGTGATGTTCTCGGCTTCGGCTTCATACGAAATTCCTATTCTATGACGCAATACATCGTGAACAACGGCGCGAACGTCTTCTGGAATAACATAACCACGACGCTTGATAAAAGCATAACATTTAGCAGCATTTGCCAAATTGATACTTCCACGAGGCGAAGCTCCGAAACTGATTAACGGTTTCAGATTTTCTAATTTGTATTTTTCTGGATAACGAGTGGCAAAAACAATATCGAGTATGTATTTTTCGATTTTTTCATCCATGTAGACTTCACGAACTGCCTCTTGTGCACGAAGGATTTGCTCTACCGAAACCACTTGATTTACCTTTTCGTAAGCGCCTTTTAAATTCTGACGAATCACCAAACGCTCTTCGTCCATTTTTGGGTAATCGATAACGGTTTTCAACATAAAACGATCGACTTGCGCTTCTGGTAATGGATATGTTCCTTCTTGCTCAATTGGATTTTGAGTTGCTAAAACTAAAAATGGTCGGTCTAATTTAAAAGTAGTATCACCAATAGTTACTTGTTTTTCCTGCATCGCTTCCAACAAAGCCGATTGTACTTTTGCAGGCGCACGATTGATCTCATCCGCTAAAACGAAATTGGCGAAAATTGGACCTTTCTTTATTGAAAACTCATTGGCTTTGATGTTGTATATCATCGTTCCGATAACGTCTGCAGGCAATAAATCGGGGGTAAACTGAATTCTGCTGAAACTTCCGTGAACCGCTTGCGATAATGTGTTTATGGCTAATGTTTTTGCTAAACCCGGAACGCCTTCAAGTAAAATGTGTCCTTGTCCCAAAAGTCCGATTAGCAATCGTTCAATCATGTGTTTTTGACCAACAATTACTTTGTTCATTTCCATCGTTAGTAAGTCGATAAAAGCACTTTCTCTTTCAATTTTTTCATTGATTGCTTTGATGTCTAAAGCAGCAACATTTTCTTCCATGAATTTTATTTTTATAGTATTGTTAAGCATTAAAATTTTAACATTTCAAAATTGAATATTTAATTAGAAAAGCAATGTTAATAATGCGTTAAAACTTCTTTTCTATTCTTGTTTTTAAGGATGATTTATGATTTTGTTTTAGTAATTTTAAACTTTTTAATAAATTTCAGTATTAATTGAAGATTATTTGATTTTCTCTAAACTTAATTCAAATGCAAAACGGAGACTGCAACTAAGAACTGAAAACGGAAACATGATTAACAAACGTCTTCTTATCAAAAACCTTCTCGCTCACAATGATGAGTGTAGTTTTTATGATAAGAAACGGCAATTGAATTTGCATACCAAAGAAGGAAAAGCGAAGTTTTTAAAACACATTTGTGCGTTGTCGAATTCAAATCCGTCTAACAATTCCTACATTGTTGTGGGCGTTGAAGATCAGGATAATGAAATATCAGGAGATGATTTTTTTGATGACAGTCACATTCAGAATTTGGTAAATGCTTATATAGAAAATCCTCCAAAAATTCAATACGAAAATGTTCCTTTTCCCAATTTACCAAAAGACAAAGTGGTTGGATTAGTTACTATAAAGCCAAAATCGAAAACGTCTTTTTTTAAAAAAAACATTCATACTATTTTGGCGAGTACCGTTTTTATTCGTCGGGGAAGTAATACCATTCCGACAGAAGATAAAATTCCGTATTCCAAACAAAATATTGAAACGGTAATTAGTATTGAAAACAATTCGCGCAACAGTATTGCGTATACGTTAGATGGTGTGATTGATTTTGTGCACAACCGACACAAAGATTTATCGTCGGAATATAAAGTGTTTAAAGAGTTGTTTGTGATTTGCTGGTCGGGAATTCCGAAAAAAATTCGTGATAAAATATTTCTTTCCCGAGTAGATATTGAACTGATTAACGAACAAGTAAAGTTATTTTATTCGGCTCAAGATGTTGTTACCATTATTTTTGATGAAAACACGTTTACGATTACGGAATATGTTCCGCTTGGCTTGAATGATAAAACGAGTTATTATCCTTTAGAGCAACAAAAAATTACTTTTTTTGACAATGGTTATTATAAAATCGAAACCGAAATGTTGTTCGAACCACCGCAATACAATCGGAAAATGATGTTTCATATTTACAATTCGAATTTAAGTTTGTTGGATAAAATGCAAAAAGGAGTCGCGTTAAATGAGCGAGAAGAAAAAGATTTGACTAACCTTCCGTCCACTTTAATGATTTGTTACCTCAACGGATTTGATGATGCCAAACAAAAATTAATCGAAGCAAAACCATTGCTAAAAAAATATAAAAATCCTGAATCGTATAGCAATTTTAAAGAAGTTATGCGGGTTTTAAGAAAGATGAAATACAATTCGGAGAGTAAATAATACCTATTTTAAACTATTAATTATTCTTTCCTCAGCGTCGCTCAAAAGAATCACATCGTACTTTTTCCAGAATTCTTCGGTGTATTTGTTGCCATTTTTAAACAAACTAGTTTCTCTGTATTTTTTGGCTGCATCCAACTTAAATTCGCCTTCTTTATAATCTAATGTAGTCATGTCGTAGGTACTTTCAAAGGTGTTATTAATCATTTTTCCAAATTTAATATAGGCATTTATTTTAATCTGATTGTAAATCATTACATACTTATCACCGTCGATTTTAAACTTTGATTTTCTAGCATAATCATTAAATTTTATTTTTGCAATTAAAATATTAATAACCTTATTGTATTTTTTATGTTCAGGAGAAAATTGTAAATCAATATCTAAAATGAGTTTTGTTTTAGAATCATAAGTAATTGTTCCTTGATATATCATTTTCTCTTCAACGCCTTCTTTTGGCTCAATCGTAATTATTTCTATACTATTTCCATTGTCTTCCGTTTTAGTTTCAACGCCAAAATAATAGTAATCACTTTTTAATATGTAATCTAATCCTTTAAAATTATAGGCGTTAATAACCGCGTCTCTTACATCATTTAAATTAAGTGACTGAATGGATTTTTCTTTTTCGGAAGCATTTTCATCTTTTAAATCAAAAACACGACTTTGTTTTACATGTAGGTCGGAAGTGCCGCTTTTTCTTTTCACATAAAAATCGATTAGTCCGTCAGAAAAAGAAGTGTATTTATTATCGACATTGACAAACTCACGGTAATAGGTGTTGAGTACTATTGATTTTTCAAGTTTATCTTTGGATGCATTAACTGCGTCGATAAGCAACTCTTTTCCTGGTTTATGATTGATGACCACTTCTTCAAGAACAAATGATTTTGGATCGATGAAAACTTCAATATCTGTTTCATTTTCTTTGATGCTATACAACTCTAATTTATAATACAGATGACTGAATTGCAATACGTTATTTTTTTCTGGAAGCGTAATTCTGAACTTTCCTTCTTCGTTAGAAATCGTTCCTAAATTGGAATTGCTAACACCAATAGAAACACTTTCTACAGGCAATGAAGTCGTAGCGTCTTTGATAATTCCGGTAATGGTTTTAGATTGTGAAAAAGTAAAATTGGCTATAATAAGCAAGCAAAAAGTAAGTGTTTTTTTCATGGATTAAATAAAATTAGTGGTACTGTTACTGTAATTCAAAAATAAAAAAAATAATACACTAAATTCTATTAATTTTACAATTATAATTTTTTTTATGAAAAGAACATTAGTCATTGGCGACATTCACGGAGGTTTGCGTGCTTTGCATCAAATTCTGGAACGCGCGAATGTGACAAAAAATGACACCTTGATTTTCCTTGGTGATTATATTGACGGTTGGAGCCAATCGCCACAAGTAATTGATTTTTTAATCGAATTAAATCAACAACAAAACTGCATTTTTATTCGCGGTAATCACGACGAATTGCTGTTGGATTGGTTGCTTTCGAATAATGAAAACATTGATGAAGGAATGTGGTTTAAACATGGTGGGGAAGCAACAGTTCTTGCCTACGCAAACATTTCAGTAAACAAAAAGAAAGTTCATATTGAATTTCTAAATGCACTACAAGATTATTATTTAGATGAGCAGCATCGATTGTTTATTCATGCTGGATTTACCAATATGAATGGTGTTAAATACGAATACTTCCCAAAATTATTTTATTGGGATAGAACACTTTGGGAAACCGCTTTGGCTTTGGATGAAGCAATAGAAAAATCGAGTATTTTTTATCCGCGAAGATTGACTTTATATAAAGAAGTTTATATTGGGCATACGCCTGTAACACGAATTGGAGAAACAATTCCGGTTCAAAAAGCATGCGTTTGGAACATTGATACTGGAGCTGCTTTTAAAGGTCCGCTAACGATTATCGACATTAACACTAAAGAATTTTGGCAAAGTGAGCCATTACCGAATTTATATCCTACAGAAAAAGGGAGGAATTAATTTTGAACTATTTATATTTGCAAAAAAAATTATACTTTAAAATCATGAAGAAAATTATTACAATCGTTTTTATTTTTACAACTTGCTTATTAAATGCTCAAGCATACAAAGGCAAAGGAGATACGAAAGCACAAGTCGGCGCCATACTTCAATCGGGTGCTAACGGAATTTCGGTTTCTGCAGATTTTGGTTTGGGAGAAAATTTCTCTGTTGGATTTGTCGCTTCCTATTTGCTTTCTGTAAAAAATGATTTAGTTATCTATAACGGTACAACCTATGATGTAGATAATCCAGAATTTCAAGATCGTGCGGATATAAAAGCGCGTTTCAATGCCAATATCGGAAACGTAATTGGATTGCCTAAAAACATGGATGTGTATCCTGGTCTCAATTTGGGATTGCGTAATTTTGGAGCTCATGCAGGTTTTCGTTATTTTTTCACAAACGGATTTGGAGTGTTTGGTGAAACTGGTTTCCCAATTGCAAAATACGATTCCAATCTAAATGGTTTTGACCATTATAATAATCAGTTTACATTTACTGTAGGCGCTTCATTTAACCTACAATAGATGACTGTAGTTGAAAAAAAATTGCATGAACGCAGTAATTCAACTTGTGAAATAAGTGGAAGTACAGAAGATCTTGTGGTTTACAATGTTCCGCCCAATACGATTGAAATTCTGGAAAGCAGTATTTTGATTTCTAAAAATTTAAAAGATCAAATTGAGAATCTAGAAATTACCAATGCCAATGATTGGCGTGGTTTGAGTGATAGCATGTGGAATGAAAATCTTGCGATTCAAATTGTATCTTGGCGCATGTTGGCGCGTTTAAAAAATCATGACTTATTAGACATGATGTATTTGGATGAAGAAGCATTAGAATGGGCAAAAGCTACTGGTGAAGGCGATGATGGAGAAGGGAAAATAATTCACAAAGACGCGAATGGCAATATTTTAAAAGACGGCGATTCGGTTGCTCTCATTAAAGATTTGGATGTGAAGGGTGCTAGTTTTACTGCAAAACGTGGTGCTGCTGTTCACAATATCAAATTGGTTTGGGACAATGCGGAACAAATTGAAGGACGTGTTGAAGGGCAACATATTGTTATTTTAACGCAGTATGTTAAAAAGACAAAGTAGAATTTAAACGCAAAGAACGCAAGGTTTTTACGCAAAGTTCGCAAAGATTTAAAATATAAAAGCATCCCGATTTATCGAGACGCTTTTTATTTTTTTCTTATATAAAACCTTATATGCCTTATATGGTCCAAAGATTACAAATCAAATTTAATTCCCTGTGCTAAAGGTAAACTTGTTGTGTAATTGATGGTATTGGTTTGTCTTCTCATATACACTTTCCAAGCATCAGAACCTGATTCACGTCCGCCACCCGTTTCTTTTTCGCCACCAAAAGCACCACCAATTTCAGCTCCAGATGTTCCGATGTTGACATTGGCAATTCCGCAATCAGAACCAGCAACAGAAAGAAATGCCTCTGCTTCACGCAAATTATTCGTCATTATTGCTGAAGATAAACCTTGAGCTACGCCATTTTGAACTTCAATAGCATTCATCACATCTCCACTATATTTCAATAAATACAAAACAGGAGCAAAAGTTTCATGTTGTACGATTTCGAAAGAATTATTCGCTTCTGCAATGGCAGGTTTTACATAACAACCACTTTCGTATCCTGTTCCGGAAAGAACGCCGCCTTCCACTAAAATTTTTCCGCCTTCGGCAACGACTTTTTGTAACGCTTTATTGTACATTTCAACAGCGTGTGTGTCGATTAGTGGACCAACATGATTGTTTTGATCTAACGGATTTCCGATGCGCAACTGACCGTAAGCAGAAACAATGGCATCACGAACTTTATCATAAATACTTTCGTGGATGATTAATCTACGTGTTGAGGTACAACGTTGTCCAGCCGTTCCAACTGCACCAAAAACAGCACCGATAACCGTCATTTTAATGTCGGCATCTGGCGTTACAATGATGGCGTTATTTCCTCCTAATTCCAATAACGAATTTCCTAAACGCGCTGCACAAGCTTGTGCTACAATTTTACCCATTCGAGTAGAACCTGTTGCAGAAACCAAAGGAACTCTTTTATCGTGAGTCATTAATTCGCCCACTTTGTAATCGCCGTTTATTAAACACGAAATCCCTTCTGGAAGGTTGTTTTCTTTGATCACTTCGGCAATGATATTTTGACAAGCAACTCCGCATAACGGTGTTTTTTCAGATGGTTTCCAAACGCAAACGTCGCCGCAAATCCATGCTAATGCCGTATTCCAAGCCCAAACCGCCACTGGAAAGTTAAAAGCCGAAATGATTCCGACTACTCCTAACGGATGGTATTGTTCGTACATTCTGTGTCCGGGACGTTCGGAGTGCATGGTTAATCCGTGCAATTGGCGTGATAAACCTACTGCAAAATCGCAGATGTCAATCATTTCTTGTACTTCACCATAACCTTCTTGCAATGATTTCCCCATTTCGTAAGAAACTAATTTCCCTAATGCTTCTTTATTTTTACGCAACTTTTCACCAAACTGACGCACGATTTCACCACGTTGCGGCGCTGGCATTAGTTTGAAAGTTTTGAAAGCTTCGGTTGCGGTTTGCATTACTTTTTCGTAATCGGCAGCAGTAGATGTTTTTACTTTGGCGATAAGTTGTCCGTCTACAGGCGAAAAACTTTCAAGGATTTCTCCATTTGAAAAATTATTTTGTCCTGTTGATGTTCCTTCGTTGATGGCTTTCACACCCAGTATTTGTAATGCTTCGGTCATTCCGAATTGTTGCGCAATTGTTGACATTGTATATTTTTTTTATGTTTTTTTAAAATTTATTTCGTTGCAAAAGTAGTAGATTATACCATTTCTACATAGAATTTACTGCAATAAAATGTTCTTTTTTCCCTTACTCTTCAAAATAAAAATATATCGTAGCATTGCTATGCTAGATTTTTCTTTTTTGATTAAGAAAAAAAATCTGAATTTTCTTTGCATTAAATTCTATGTAGAAATGGTATTATTTTGACTTTTGTTGATTAGCCCAGATGGAAATGAAAAGCCCGGAACAAAAAAAGTTAGCATTTCTTGTTTTAAAAAAGCGACCAACGGAAGCTTATTTTAAAGCATTAGAAATAGTAACTTTTTTGTGAGGACTTGCAATGTACAGCTGGAATAGCTTCTAAAAAAAATAAACTACATAAGGACATAGAAGAACTTATATGTCTTATATGATGCAAAAAATTAAGATTCGTATTGGGTGGAATTGTCGATAAATCTGGGATCGGAGTCCATTTTTGTGCCACAATTGGAGCAAGTTCGCAGTTTTTCGGAATTGTAAAAATGTTTAAAATGCGGTAGGAAATCTTTTTCGATGTCGTGCAACTCGAAATACACATCGTGCAATTTGTGGTTGCAATTGTCGCAGAACCAAAGTAGGCCGTCGGTGAAACCTTTTCCGGCGCGTTTTCGCTCAATTACTAATCCGATAGAACCTTCGGAACGCACAGGTGAATGCGGTGTTTTGGCGGGATGCAAGTACATATCACCTGCTTGCATGGTCATTACCTTTCGTTTTCCGTTTTCTTGAATAATGACTTTTATTTCGCCTTGCAATTGGTAGAACAATTCTTCGGTTTCGTTGTAATGGTAATCTTTTCGAACATTGGGACCGGCAACAATCATCACGATATAATCGCCCGAATCGACATAAAGGTTTTTATTTCCAACTGGTGGTTTTAATAGGTGTTTATTTTCATCAATCCATTGATTGAGGTTGAATGGTTTTTGGATGGTCATGGTGTATTTTTTCACGAATTTACAAAAAATAAAAAAAGGTTAGCGAGAAACTAACCTTTTTAGCTATATTATTTTACCTGCTTTATCAAATAGATGTAGACAGGGAAGTGATCGCTGAATCCGGGTTCATTGGAATTATTCCGTAATGGATACCCTTTATATTGACCTGTTTTCTGAATCATGAATTGCATGTTGTAAATCCCAGCTTTCCAATACCTGAATGAAGAAGGATCTTCCCTGATTAATGGCTCTGTCACTAATATTTGATCAAAAATGTCGCCTGCATCTCTGTAAAAGAGAGTGGAATTTCCCTTTTTGAACATATTTTCAGAAGGATTATAAATTCCGTTTGGTTGCACCTCTTTCTTATCGGCTTTGGCATTTAAGATTTTTTTCAAACTCCTGTTGTAAGGCCCATCATTTAAATCGCCCATCGTAATTATTTTTGCGTCGGGATTGCCCTTTTGCAGCGAATCAATGGTTTTTAAGTTCAGTGCAGCAGCCATTTCCCTGAGTGGACTGCTTATTGCTTCACCTCCTCTTCGTGACGGCCAGTGGTTTA
>JAYVFV010000124.1:0-13608 GCA_043772885.1 Flavobacteriales bacterium | reverse complement strand
AATGCGTTTTCTGTTGATAAAAACATCGTTACGCCAGCATTTGACAGTAATGAAAATGACCACGTTTTTCATCAATATGTGATTCGAATTACCAATGGAAAACGCGATGGTTTATTAGATTATTTACAAAGCAAATCAATTCCTTGTGCGATTTATTATCCAATTCCGTTGCACAGTCAGAAAGCATACGCTGATTCCCGTTACAAAGAATCCAATTTTCCGATAACAAATCAATTGTGTAAAGAAGTAATCGCTTTACCAATGCACACTGAATTGGAAGATGAACAGATTCAATTTATTACGGATAGCGTTTTAGAATATTTAAAATAGTAGGTTATTCGGTTATTTGGTTAATCGGTAATTCGATTAATCAAATTGACACCCAGCGATAGCGAACGGACGAAGTAAATAATCAAATTAACTCGAAATGAAGATACTAGTAACAGGAGGTTTAGGTTTTATCGGTTCACACACGGTTGTTGAATTGCAAAATGAAGGTTTTGATGTGGTTGTAATTGACAATCTTTCGAATTCATCGGAGAGTGTTTTAACCGGAATTGAAAAAATTACCAATAAGAAGCCTCTTTTCGAAAAGATCGATTTGCGAGATAAATCCCTCGTGCAGCAATTCTTTAAAAAACACCAAGATCTTGCTGGAGTAATTCATTTTGCAGCTTCAAAAGCAGTTGGCGAGAGTGTAGAAAATCCGCTGTTGTATTACGAAAACAACATCAATACATTGGTGTATGTGTTGCAAGAATTAACGGGTTTATCGAATCCAAATTTTATTTTTAGTTCGTCGTGTACGGTTTACGGTCAAGCCGAAAATATGCCGATTACCGAAGATGCTTCAGTGCAACCCGCGGCATCACCGTACGGAAATACCAAACAAATCGGCGAAGAAATTATAAATGATGTAGCAAAAGTTACGAATCTAAATTCTATTTTATTGCGTTATTTTAATCCGATAGGATCACATGAAAGTGCAGAAATTGGAGAATTGCCAATCGGAACGCCACAAAATTTAGTGCCATTTATTACACAAACAGCTATAGGATTGCGTGAAAAATTATCGGTTTTCGGCAACGATTATCCAACTCCAGACGGAACAGCAATTCGCGATTATATTCATGTTGTCGATTTAGCGAAAGCGCACGTTGTTGCTATGAAACGTTTGCTAAACAAGGAAAATAATGCAAAAGTTGAAACCTTTAATCTCGGAACAGGAACAGGAAGTTCGGTTCTTGAAGTAATTATTGCTTTTGAAAAAGTGTCCAATCAAAAATTAAACTACCAAATCGTGGGAAGAAGAGAAGGCGATGTCATTTCGGCTTATGCCAATACCGATAAAGCGAACACTCTTTTAGGATGGAAAGCACAAACCAGTTTGGAAGAAAGCTTACTTAGTGCTTGGAAATGGGAGCAAAAAATCAGACAATAATTCTTCACTATCAAATTAAATAAAAAGATTGCTTCGTTAACTCGCAATGACATGAACCAAAAAACCGATTTCAAATTACTCTTCTGTTTAATTGTTGTTTCGGTGGTTTGGGGAACTACTTATTTGGGAATTCGTGTCGCGGTCGAAACCATTCAACCTTGGTATGTTACTTCTATCCGACAAGGAATTGCAGCGCTAATAATCTTGGGGTTTTTACTTTTTAAAAAAGAACTTTCTTGGATTGGCTGGAACAATTTCAAATACCAATTTATTCCCGCAATTTTAATGATTGTTGTTGCTAATGGATTTACAACTATTGCCGAACAATCATTGCCAAGCGGATTAACATCTATAATTAGTGCTTTGTCACCAGTAGTGATTTTTGTTGGAAGTATATTCTTCCGAATTCAAAAACCCAATTGGCAAGGATTTATCGGAGTGATTGTCGGATTTCTTGGTGTTGTTTTTATTTTCAGAGATGGATTAGGCGATATACTTGATCCCAATTATAAAACTGGAATGTTGTTTTTAAGCATCGCTATTTTAAGTTGGTCGGCGGGAACTGTTTTTTCTAAAAAGCACACGCATAAATCCAATAATATTGCACTAAATTTATGCTATCAATTTTCGATTGCCACCATTATACAATTGGTTCTTGCCTTTATATTCTCACCGAATGTAGATACAAACGAATGGAGTTTTCGAAGTATAGTAGCTACGTTATACTTAGCTGTTTTTGGTTCGGTGTTGGGATTTTTTTGTTACCATTACGCTTTAAAAAGAGTGACTGCTTTACAAGTTTCTATACTCAATTACATCAATACTATTATCGCTGTTTTCTTGGGCTGGTTGCTTTTAGACGAAGTAATCACTATCGATTTTATTATCGCAACAGCACTAATAATCTTAGGTGTATTTATTATTAATTATAAAAAAAAACCCTCACAAAATAATTAGTATTGTGAGGATTTTCGTTTTTATTTTTTAGTAGCTTCTTTCACTTTTTTTGCACCTTCTTCTACTTTTTCAGCTCCTTTTTCGATAACTGTTTTGGTTTTCGCTTTTATAGTATCAAACGTTGTTTCGGCTTTGATTTTAGCAGAATCTGCTACTTCTTTTACGTCAGATGTGATAGCTTCTGAAGCGTCTTGCACTTTGTCTTTGGTTTCTTCTTTACAAGAAATAAGTAATGTTGTAAGCGCTAATGATAGGATTATTTTTTTCATTTGGTTGTATTTTGATTAGGATTAATACAATTTTGGAAGCATAAATGCAATGCCAAAGAATATGTTAGTTTTAAACTTTTTTTGCTATGTAATTTTCAATAATGTATTTGGATTAGGGCAATTTTGAGAATAAAACGCAACATCTTTCTCACTACAAACTCCAGGATAATCACCAACTTTGTTCTCCATATCAACGATAATCTGAAAATGCAAATGGGGAGCGTAATCTCCATTGATTGGTGCCGCACCCAAAGTAGCGATAATTCCCTCTTTTTTTACTTTAGTCCCTGCTTTTTTGTCATTCAAACTTTCCAAACTCAAATGACCGTATAAAGTATAAAATGTTACATTTTCTAATTTGTGTTCCAAAATGATTGTTGGACCATAATCGCCCAGCGCTGTATTATTTTGAAA
This sequence comes from Flavobacteriales bacterium, assembly GCA_043772885.1. GTDB lineage: Bacteria > Bacteroidota > Bacteroidia > Flavobacteriales > Flavobacteriaceae > Flavobacterium. The sequence continues at coordinate 10,527 of JAYVFV010000124.1, read as the reverse complement.
ACTGTGAATTTTCCCATCCAAAGCAGCTAACACTTTTGTTCCTGCTTTTATCCATAAATCCATACCAATGTGAATGTTCCTTTCGTCTGATATGTCATTTTTAAAAACGGAACTTCTTTGGTATAAATTGCGAATTTCCTGATAACCTCCAAAGGCAACTTTGGCGTTATTTTTCCATAGATAACTAACAATATAATCTTCAAAATTAGCTGCGCTAGTGATATCAATTTTTGCTAGATCAGTATTATTCGCTGATAAATCAATAGCCACATAATCGGAATAATCAATATCGGAATCAATAACTTTAACCTCTTTAGTTTTTAGTAGTAATTGAATGATATTAGACATATTGTTTTCTTTGTTTCCCAAATATAAAAAATCCCCACAAACAAATCGATAATGCGGATTGTATTTATTAATTATTTTACTAAAAAATGCTATTGCAAACTAGCTTAAGCCGAAATCGTCTCCACCTCATTATTAATCTTACCAACCAACCCCACCAACACTCTTCCTGGACCAACTTCTGTAAAACTAGTCGCACCGTCTTTTATCATTTGCTGCACCGATTGTGTCCATCGTACTGGAGCCGTCAATTGAATAATTAGATTTTTCTTAATTTCGTCTGGCGATGAAACAGCACTCGCTGTTACATTTTGATATACAGGACAAATCGGAGTAATGAATGTAGTTGCTTCAATAGCTGCGGCTAATTCTTCTCGGGCTGGTTCCATCATGGGCGAGTGAAAAGCACCACCAACTGGTAAAATTAAAGCGCGTTTGGCTCCGGCTTCTTTCATTTTTTCGCAAGCCAATTCTACAGCAGAATATTCTCCAGAAATCACTAATTGTCCTGGACAATTGTAATTTGCCGCCACCACAACACCATCAATAGAAGCACAAATATCTTCTACAATCTTGTCATCTAAATTCAAAACAGCAGCCATTGTAGAAGGTTTTATTTCACACGCTTTTTGCATCGCTAAAGCTCTTTTCGAAACCAATCGCAAGCCGTCTTCAAACGACAAAGCACCGTTGGCAACTAATGCTGAAAATTCACCTAATGAATGTCCGGCTACCATGTCGGGTTTGAAATTTTTTAATGTTTTGGCTAAAATAACCGAGTGTAAAAACACAGCTGGTTGCGTTACTTTAGTTTCTTTCAATTCTTCGGCGGAGCCTTCAAACATAATGTCTGTAATTCGGAATCCTAAGATTTCGTTGGCTTTTTCGAATAAATCTTTCGCTACTGTTGAGCTGTCGTATAAGTCTTTGCCCATTCCTGTGAATTGTGCGCCTTGACCAGGGAAAATGTATGCTTTCATTTTTATGCTGAATTTATTTCAGCATCTTATCAATACTGAAGAGTTAGGTTTTAGTTTCAAAAGCAAAAATAGTAATTTTTTTAGAAGCGAATGGCTTGGGCTGTCATTGCGAGGAACGAAGCAATCTTATTTTCTTTTTTGAAGCGGATTGTTTGGACCTTTTTGGTTTCCATTTTCCCGCTTTTGTTGCAATCTGCCATTGCGATGTACGAAGCAATTTCTTCAAATCTTCGCAATGCAATGTCAGGATTTCCACGGCAATCGGGGCTAGAGTGTTGTCTTTTGGCTTCTTTGGTTTCTTTTATTGCATTTTGTCATTTCGACCATCAAGAGAAATCACATAATGAAAATTAATATTATGTGATTTGCTTCGCCTGTTCGAGCAAAGCTCTCGGGTCTCCTTCGTCGAAATGGCAAAAGAACTTCGTCGAAATGACAAAAAAATTATATTTCAAACGAATTCACAATCTCAAGCAACTGCTTTTTCAAATCGTCATTTGTAATTCCGAATTCACTATTAAAATTATCATTAAAACTCGGCAACGAAAAACTTCCTTTTACAACAGCTCCTTGAAACGGAAATCGCTTATTCGCAATTTCCAAAACCGAACTTCCGCCACGTGCTCCGGGAGAAGTTGCCAACAAAAGCATCGGTTTTTCTTGAAACGTTTTTGCGCTTATTCTTGACATCCAATCTAAAGTATTTTTGAAAGCTGTCGAATACGCACCGTTGTGTTCGGCTAACGAAAGCACAATCAAATCGGTGCTTCCAATTTTAGAATACAAGCTTTGCGCTAGTGGATGAACGCCAATAATTTTTTCTTTATCCACAGAAAAAACAGGCATTTCATAATCGTTTAAATCTAAAGTTTCTACTTCTGAATTCGGAAATAAATGGGCAGCATAAACCGCAAGTTGTTTGTTAATTGATGTTGAACTTGATGAACCACCAAAGGCAATTATTTTTTTCATTTGTTTAAGTAATAGGTTAAAGCTCCCGATGGACATTTTTTTACCGTTTCGATAATTTTTTCAGTTGTAGAATTTTCAGCAACAATCCACGGTTTTTCTTTTGGTTTAAAAACGTCAGGATTGTTTTTTACACAATTGGCAGAATGAATGCATTTTCCCGATTGCCATACAATGGTTACTTCGCCATTAGTGTACTCTTTTTTTAAATCAGCTGCGGCCATAATTTGTAAATTTATAGTTATAAAACGTCTCTAAATTCTGAAATTTTATCAAACACACTTTTGGCAAAAGGGCAAAGCGGAATGATTTTTATGTTTTTTTCTCGTGCATATTCCACCGCTTTGGTCAGCATTTTTTTACCAAAACCTTTGCCTTCATTTCCGGGATGGACTTCGGTGTGGTCGATGATAATTTTGTCTGCTCCAGCAAAAACAAATGTCATCATGGCTTCGTGTTTTCCATAGACATCAATATAAAAAAAGCCGTTTTTATTGTTGATTTTTAGTTGTACTTCTTCGTTCATAATAGTTTTTTTGTTTTGTAGTTTGTCATTTCGACCATCGGGAGAAATCACATAATCAGAATCACTTGATGTGATTTATTTCATCCGTTCGCTATCGCTTGCGTCTCCTTCGTCGAAATGACAAAACCATTTACTGTTCCATCGGAATTTCTAAAAGTAACAATTCACTACCTTCATTAACTTGAATATCTAATTTATTAGTATCCCAAATTCCCAATCCGTCACGGGTTTCTAATTGCTCTCCATTAATCGTAATATCTCCCTTTATTACAAACGCATAAACGCCATTTCCTTCTTTTTTGATGTTGTAATTCAAAGTCATTTCTTTGTCGAATTTCCCTAAATGAAACCAAGCATCTTGATGAATCCAAACTCCTTCATCTGTAGCATGTGGAGAAAGTATTTGTTGTAATTTGTTTTTTCGGTCATCCGGATTCAACGTGATTTGTTGATAGCGAGGATCGACATTTCTGATTTTTGGAAATACCCAAATTTGCAATAATTTTGTTTGTTGATCGTGATTTGGATTGAATTCACTATGTTGAATTCCGGTTCCGGCACTCATTACTTGAATGTCGCCTGTTTTGATAGTTTCGGTATTTCCCATACTGTCTTTATGCGCTAAATCGCCTTCTAGCGGAATGGTAATGATTTCCATGTTATCGTGCGGATGTGTTCCGAAGCCCATTCCCGCAGCAACGGTATCGTCGTTTAAAACGCGTAACATTCCGAATTGTACTCTGTCTGGATTGTACCAACTGGCAAAACTAAAACTGTGATAAGCATTCAACCAACCATGATCGGCATGTCCACGTGTATTGGCTTTGTGTAAAACTGTATTTTTCATAATGTTTAAATTTAGTAATTATTATGATGCAAATTTACAGCGTAGGAAAGTGTAACGCACTTAATCTAGATTAAGAAAAAGTGTTCAGTGTTCAGTTGGCAGTGTTGAGTTAGTTTTTTTTGAAAACAAATCATTTTCTTAAAAGCCGAGATTTCATCTTGCTTAAGAACTCAGGAGTTACGCCAATGTAGGATGCGATGTGTTTTTGTGCTACTTTTTGGATAAGTGTTGGATATTTTTTACAGAATTTTTCAAAGCGTTCTTCGGCAGATAAACTCAAATTATCCATCAATCGCTCTTGATTTGCCACCAAAGAATTTTCGGTTAAGATTCTAAAAAAGCGTTCCAATTTTGGAATTTCTGAATACAAAATTTCCTGATTTTCTTTGGAGAGTAAAACTACTTCAGCATCTTCTAAAACTTCGATAAATAGATTGCCCGGTTTTTGAGAAAGTAAGCTGTACATATCGCCAATCCACCAGCCTTCGCAAACAAAACTCAATACGTGTTCTACAATATTGTCGTTGATGTTGAAACTTCGTAATAAACCCGAATTTACAAAATAAGAATATTTGCAAATATCTCCAGCATTTAATAAAAGCGTTTTTGATTTATAATGATGTGTTTCGATTTTGGATAAAAAAAGCAGTTCCTCTTCAGGAGTCAGCGTAATATGTTTGGAAATATTTTGGATTATCGGTATCATCCTTCCAAAAATACAATTTAAATTTTTAGAAATTGTATATTTGATTTACCGAAAACACCATCGATGAAAACCGAAAAAGAGAAAATGCTGGCAGGCGAAAATTATTTTTCTAATGATAAAGAATTGTCGTCAGAAAGAGCAAAAGCAAAAAAACTATTACATAAATTAAATGTCACCGAATATTTAATGAATGGCAATTCGAGAAACATTTTGCGTGAACTTTTACCCAATGCCCACAAGCGATTGTACATCGAACCGCCGTTTCATTGCGATTATGGATACAATATTCATTCGGGTGAAAACGTATATTTTAATGTGAATTGTGTGGTTTTGGATGCGATGAAAGTGACCATTGGCAATAATGTTTTCTTTGGGCCAAGCGTTCATATATACACAGCAACACATCCGCTTGATGCTATTGAAAGACGTACCGTTGAGTTTTCAAAACCAGTCACTATTGGCAATGATTGTTGGATTGGAGGAAATGCAGTGATTTGTCCTGGCGTGATAATCGGAAACGGTTGTACTATTGGTGCGGGTGCTGTAGTAACAAAAAACATCCCAGATAATTCATTAGCAGTAGGAAATCCTGCAAAAATTATTCGGAATTTAATACCATAAAAAAAGCGGAAAATGAATTCCGCTTTTTGTTTTTTAGTGCTTGTGACCTTCATGATCATCATGACCTGCTATCGGAAGTAGCTTAAAACTACTAGCTACAAAACGATTGTCTTTTACTTCTCCAACCACTTCTGCTTTTCTAACGGCAGAACACATTCCGTCGGCAGCATGAGCATCGCCGTGATCATTCATCGTTGTGCCTTCAACAAAATAACTTTTACCATCGATTCTAATGGCTAAATCACAACCTTTTTTATCGGTCATTCCAAATTTGCATTGTCCGCATGATGCTTCTACAATTTGTGTTTTTTGCTCTGCTTTTTTCTCTTGAGCATTCATTGCAGTGGCTACAAACAAAAATGCGATTAAACTAAATTTCTTCATAATTTAAAAATTTACGGTTATTAAATGAGCTGCTTTTTTAGCGCTTTCAATTACTACTTCAATGGGTTTGTCTAATGAATCGTTGACTAAAGCCACGCCCATTCTTCGATACGGTCTTGAAGTTGTTTTTCCAAAGATACGAAAATCTGTTTTAGGTAGTATACAAATTTTTTCAATTCCGCTATAAGTTGGATTATTTGAATTTTCAGAAGCTAAAATAACGGCACTTGCTCCCACTTTTTCTAACGTTATTTCGAAAATAGGTAAGCTTAAAATGGCGCGTAAATGCAATTCGAATTCATTAAAATTCTGAGTACCAGCCAAGGTTACCATTCCGGTATCATGAGGGCGAGGTGATAATTCAGAAAAATAAACGCCATCATCGGTTAAGAAAAACTCGACACCAAAAAGTCCGGCGCCCCCTAATGCTTCCGTTACTTTATGCGCCATACTTTGGGCTTCCAATATATCGGTATCGGAAATTTTTGCTGGTTGCCAACTTTCCTGATAATCGCCACGTTCCTGACGGTGACCGATAGGAGCGCAAAACAGCGTTGGGTTGTTATTTTGAACAACGGTTAGTAAGGTAATTTCTGAATTGAATTTTACAAAAGCTTCTACAATAACTTCTACCACATCGCCGCGGGAACCTTCAACGGCGTAGTTCCATGCTTTTTCGATATCACTTTCTGTTTTTATTGTGGATTGTCCTTTTCCGGAGGAACTCATTAATGGTTTTACGACACATGGGATTCCGACTTCAAGCACGCCATTTCGCAATTCGTCCGCTGATGTTGCATAGCGATAATTGGCGGTTTTTAATCCGAGTTCTTTAGCTGCCAAATCGCGAATAGCTTTTCTATTCATTGTGAAATTGGCCGCTTTCGCAGACGGAACTACGGTAATTCCTTGTTTTTCGTAATCGTAAAAACGTTCGGTGCGAATGGCTTCAATTTCTGGAACTATAAAATCGGGTTGGTGTTTGGCAACGATGCGATCGAGTTCGGCACCATCGAGCATATTGATTACTTCGAAAGCATGAGCGACTTGCATGGCGGGAGCGTTTTCGTAGCTGTCGACAGCAATGATGGTTTGTCCGATGCGTTGTGCGGCGATTACAAATTCTTTTCCGAGTTCGCCTGAGCCGAGTAGGAGGATTTTGGCCATATTATATTTGTTTCAAGTTTTAGGTTTCAAGTTTCAAGTTTATAAACCTGAAACTTGAAACTTGAAACAAATTTTTTATTTAAGCTAAAGCTGCTGCAATTCTTCGCATGGCTTCTGTTAGCAAATCTTCGCTGGTAGCATACGAAAAACGAATGCAATTTGGGTTTCCGAAAGCGTCGCCAGTAACGGTTGCTACATTGGCTTCGGATAACAAATACATCGAGAAATCGTCGGCATTGGCAATTAGTTTTCCGCGTAGTGTTTTTCCGAAATAAGCAGAAACATCGGGGAAAACGTAGAATGCACCTTCGGGAACGTTGAGTTTGAAACCTGGAATATCTTTTACTAAACCAACGACTAAATTCCGTCGGCTTTTGAAAGCGGTAACCATGTCGTTTAACACACTCGGATCGGCATCAACAGCTGTAATGGTAGCTCTTTGCGCTATAGAATTGGCGCCACTCGTCACTTGACCTTGCATTTTGGTACAGGCTTTTGCGATAAATTCGGGAGCACCAATGTAACCGATTCTCCAGCCTGTCATGGCAAATGCTTTGGCAACTCCGTTTACAGTTATGGTTCTTTCGAACATTCCGGGAATAGAGGCAATACTGCAAAAAGTTCCGGAGAAGTTGATGTGTTCGTAGATTTCGTCAGCAACTATATATATGTTGGGGTGTTTTTCTAATACTTTAGCCAAAGCAGTCATCTCTTCGCGATTGTATACCGAACCACTTGGATTGCAAGGCGAACTGTACCAAATCATTTTGGTTTTTGGCGTTATGGCTTTTTCTAATTGTTCGGGGGTGATTTTAAAATCGCTTTCAACAGATGTAGGAACTTCAACTGGAATTCCGCCCGACATTTTGATGATTTCAAAATACGAAACCCAATACGGTGCGGGTAAAATTACTTCATCACCATCGTTCAGCATGCATTGCGCAATGTTGTATAACGATTGTTTTGCTCCAGTTGAAACTACAATATTAGAAGGTTTGTAGTCTAAATTATTGTCACGTTTGAATTTTCGGCAAATGGCTTCTTTTAAATCGAGGTAGCCATCAACGGGTGAATAGGTGCTGTAATTTTCATCGATGGCTTTTTTAGCAGCTTGTTTAATGAAATCGGGTGTGTTGAAATCGGGTTCGCCTAAACTTAAACTGATAATATCTTTTCCTTGCAGTTTTAATTCTCTTGCCAGGGCTGCCATTGCCAATGTTTGAGAAGTAGATAAATTGTTAATTCTATCCGATAATGGATTCATCGTAGGAGTTTGTGTAGTTAGAGTTGTGTTTATGCTAATTGAGGTTTTTGTCCGAGTTCCTTTAGGTGTTTGAAATGAGCAATAACAGCACCTCGCATGGTCTTGTATTCGTTATAAGGCAAGTCGCATTCTTTAGCAGTTTCTTTTACAATTTTAGCAATTTTACCATAATGTATATGGCTAATATTAGGATATAAATGGTGTTCAATTTGATGATTTAAACCACCAGTATACCAATTTACTATCCAACTTTTTGGAGCAAAATTTACTGTAGTGAATAATTGATGAATCGCCCAAGTATTTTCTATTTCGCCTTCTTCATTTGGAATTGGATTAGCAGCGTCGTCAATTACGTGTGCCAATTGAAAAACAATACTCAATATTAAACCAGCAGTGTAATGCATTGCAAAAAAACCGATTAGTACTTTCCACCACGTTACGCCTAATAGCATTGGAAGTACAATCCAAACCGAAAAATAAATCACTTTAGTAATCACTAAAGTTGTCCATAATATCTTTGGATTTTTTGCTTCACCATACGATAGATTTCTTTTAAGATAAGCTCCCATTTGTTTAAAATCGGTAGTTAAGCACCAATTGAACGTCAGTAAACCGTAAAGGAAAACAGAATAATAATGTTGGAATTTATGAAAGCTATACCATTTTGCGTCTTTTGTAAAACGGATTACTCTTCCAGCGTCTAAATCTTCATCATGCCCAATAATGTTAGTATATGTATGGTGCAAAACATTGTGTTGAACTTGCCAATTGTAAACATTTCCTGCTAAAATATAGATGCTTCCTCCCATGAATTTATTAATCCAATTTATATTGGAATAAGAACCGTGGTTTCCATCATGCATAACGTTCATGCCGATTCCCGCCATTCCAATTCCGATGATAATTGACAATAGCAAGAACAGTCCAAAATGCATTTCGGTTAAAGTGATGATTAAAAAGTAAGGCGTTAAGAAAACAGAAAACAGAATAATCGTTTTTAGGTACAGTTTCCAGTTACCTGTTTTTTGAATATTATTTTCTTTAAAATAATTATTTACTCTAGTATTTAGGGTTCTAAAGAATTTTAGATTATCGTTTTTAGCAAACGTGGGGAAATGATTTGTCATTACAAAGTTTTTAATAAGCCACAAAGATAATTATTTAAAAGGAGTCAAATCATAAACGAAGGTTAAATATTTCAACACTAAAAGTAGTACTTTTGTTGAAAAATAGAATATGGACGAAATTTTAAAGCAGTTTCCTTATATAACTGATAGTCAGAAGGCGCAGTTTCAAATGTTACAAGAATTATATGAAGATTGGAATGCTAAAATAAATGTAATTTCGAGAAAAGATATTGATGAATTGTACACGCGACATGTGCTACATTCGCTTGGAATAGCCAAAATAATCGAGTTCAAACCCGGCACACAAATTATGGATGTTGGAACTGGCGGTGGTTTTCCTGGAATTCCGTTAGCGATTTTATTTCCCGAAGTTGATTTTTATCTCATAGACCTTATCGGTAAAAAAATAAAAGTAGTCAATGAAGTGGTGAATGCTTTGGGATTAACCAATGTAAAAGCCGAACAAAAACGTGCTGAAATGGTAAAGCAAGAATTCGATTTTATTGTCAGTCGGGCTGTAACTAATATGTCCGATTTTGTACTTTGGATTCAAGACAAAGTAAAAAAGAAACAAAATCACGAATTGGAAAATGGGATTTTGTATTTAAAAGGTGGAGATCTATCGGAGGAATTGGCGTATTTTCCAAAAGCGAAACAATACAACTTATCGGATTATTTTTTGGACGAATTTTTTGAAACAAAAAAAGTAGTGCATTTGCCATTGAAATATAAAGCATAAAAAAATCCCTTTCCGTTTGTGAAAGGGATTTTTTTATACTGTTTTTTTAAATTATTCTTTTATAAATTTCCGACTGATATTTCCTTTATCAGAAGCAATCGTCATAATATAATTTCCGCTTTTTAATGTAGAAACATCAATCATATTTGTCGGACTGGTAACAATCTGAACCAACTGACCTAGGGTGTTGTATATACTTACAGATGTAATTTCAATGTTTTGATTGTTGTTAATGTTTATAAAATCCTTTGCAGGATTTGGAGAAAAAGTAAATCCTTCAAGGTCATTATTTATATTGCTCAAGGTTTGAAAGGTTGATGTTGCTGTGTTTGTTGTTATTGGGGCATTATAATCAAAATAGATGTTTGCCAAATTGCTTATAGTGTTTCCAACGACAAGATCTGACTTTGTTTTGATTTTAAACGAAACATAACCATCATTATTTGCATCATCAAACGGAAGATTGATATTTTCAAAGATAAACTCCACTTTGTTTGGGTTGCTAATTCTAGTGTAATAATTATGACTTCCGTTGGTTGGAGTTAGAGTTGAAATATCAAATTTTACAGTATCAATTATATCGCGAACAACAATATTTTCGGCTGGAAAAGTTCCTGTATTTTCAAATCTAATCATGTAATGAACATATTCCCCTATCATACTCGGCGAAATTGTGATACCTTCTAAACACGTTTTGTCGTTTGGATCAAATGAATTTACAACTGTTTGATTTAAGGTGGCAGTATTGTCAATTGGCGTTTCGTCGTTAGTATTGGTTATGGTGGCAACGTAATTTAAAATATCGCCACTGTTTACAGCAGGTGTTTCTACGGTTGAATTCGCATTTAGTGT
>JAYVFV010000123.1:0-4485 GCA_043772885.1 Flavobacteriales bacterium | reverse complement strand
ACTCATGGTAGTGAATCAATTTATGGTACAGTAAGAGATCTGAAAAAAAATATTACACATGAATATGAAGTAATAAATCATGAAAATTCAATTCAATTTAATTACTTATTTAGTAAAAAATATAATCTAGATACTTACGGAAGTAATTTTGTGGTTGAAACATCAGAAAAGGAAATTGATAGTACAAAAAGAGAAATCAAAATTGTGATTTTTAAAAACAAAAGAAAAAAAAAGATTGAATGCGTAGTAGATATACTAATTGAAAATTCAGATGATTTATTTTGTAATCAGCTTTTAAATGCATTTAGTCATGGCAGACTTAAAAATACTAATTTCAAAATAGATAAAGGAATTCTATTAAATTTTAAAGTAGATTTTCAAAATGGTTTTAAAGTTGAAACAAAACTTATAAAAAAACAAAAAATAAACACTTTGCTTTCTATAAGTAAAGAGGAAATAAAATACAACTAATGAAAAAATACACCAACACAGGAAGTAAAGATACACGTTCAGGATTCGGAGCAGGAATGACCGAACTCGGACAAAAAAACGAAAACGTTGTTGCCTTGTGCGCCGACTTAATTGGTTCGTTAAAATTTGACGATTTCAAGAAAAATCATCCAGAGCGGTTTTTCCAAATCGGAATTGCCGAAGCCAACATGATTGGAATCGCAGCAGGTTTAACCATTGGTGGAAAAATTCCGTTTACCGGAACCTTCGCTAACTTTTCGACAGGAAGAGTATACGATCAGATTCGACAATCAGTTGCTTATTCTGATAAAAATGTAAAAATTTGTGCATCACATGCCGGATTAACTTTAGGCGAAGACGGAGCGACACATCAAATATTAGAAGACATTGGTTTGATGAAAATGCTTCCAGGAATGACCGTAATCAACACCTGTGATTACAATCAAACGAAAGCAGCTACGTTGGCAATTGCCGATCATCATGGTCCCGTTTACTTGCGTTTTGGCCGCCCAGTTGTGCCAAATTTTATGCCTTCTGACGAACCTTTTGTAATTGGAAAAGCAATCGTTTTAAACGAAGGAACCGATGTAACTATCATTGCAACGGGTCATTTAGTTTGGGAGGCATTATTAGCTGCAGAGGAACTGGAGACAAAAGGCATTTCGGCAGAAGTAATTAATATCCATACCATAAAACCATTAGACGAGGAAGCTATACTGAAATCGGTTGCCAAAACAAGTTGTGTTGTCACCGCCGAAGAACACAATATTTTAGGAGGTTTAGGCGAAAGTGTGGCAAGAACGTTATCACTAAACAATCCGAAGCCGCAAGAATTTGTAGCAGTACAAGATTCTTTTGGCGAAAGTGGCACTCCTGCACAATTGATGGAAAAATACAAACTGAATAGTCAAGCTATTGTTGAAGCAGTAACGAGAGTAATCAAAAGAAAATAGATGAAATAAAAAATCCCATCCGCCGTGGCGGATGGGATTTTTTATTAGTGACAAGTTGCGTCCAAATGTTTACGTAATCGCGTTGGCGTAGTATAATCGGGTGAAGTACCGCAACTTGGTATTCCTTGTCTTTCGTCAATTAATAAAGTTGCTAGATCGTCTATAGCTGCACCATTATAAGGATAATAATACGTGTTACCAGCTACAATGTATTTTATTTCTTCTTTTGTTAAAGTAGCATCTGCATCATCATCTACATCAAAAGCATCTGGAGTTCCATCATGATCGGTATCATCTTCATAGGTTGTGTCATTATCTCTTATATATCCATCACCATTAATGTCTTCTTGATAGGAATAGATACCATCACCATCATTATCATTGCGTTGTACTTCATACAATTTGAAATTAAAAATTAGTGGCGAATACGAAGGAACATCAGAAGCTGAATTAGAATAATAAGCCAACCCTGAAGGAACAAACATTACACCAGCTCCAAAATCAGTATAAGATACGGTGCCATCTGTATTACTTACATAACTTCCTGTTTTAAATTTCGGAAAAATCTCGCTCCAACCTCTTATCACAGCACTTAAATTAAAATACGATTGCGGAAAATCATTACTGTCAAAAACACTCATCGCTGCATTCATTAATTGTCCTTTGTAGGCAGTTAAAACACTATCTAAATTACAAGGCGATTTACTTGTTGGACCAAATCCTTGTCGCAATTGCAAATAATAAATGATATACGTAATGCCATCTTTTACAACTGGCAATTCTAATACATTTGCATTGTGTGTAGTGGCATTTGATCCCCAAATGGAAGTTGGATCTAATGCGGGAACAACCGTATACGTAACATCTTGGTCATTTGTAAATCCAGGATTATTAATTACTGTTATTGTGTGTGTTTTTAAAAATTTTTGTATTGAATCTAAATCAGATGCATATTGTGTTGCATAATCTCTAATTGGAGCTAATTCTGGATCATCATTTTTACTACAACCAATAGCCATAATGCTTAAAACAAATAATAAAACGACTTTAAATACATTTTTCATAATAACACTCAATTTTTTGCGCAAGATACAATATTGATTTATTTTTGTAAATTATTTAACTACGTTTTTAGAAAAAAAATATGAGAGTCGATAAATACTTATGGTGCGTGCGTTATTACAAAACCAGAAACATGGTTACTGAAGCGTGTAAAAAAAACCACATCACTGTCAATGGTCAAGTTGCTAAAGCCTCTAGAGAAGTTTTTCCTAGTGATAAAGTTACTTTTAGAAAAGATCAAATCGTACATATTATTGCTGTTTTGGACATTCCTGATAATCGCGTTGGAGCAAAATTGGTTGACATCTATCGAAAAGATGAAACGCCAGCTGAATCTTTTGCACATCTGGAACTATTAAAATTATCCAAAGAGCATTATCGAAAAACAGGAACAGGAAGACCTACAAAAAAAGACAGAAGAGATATTGACGATATTTCATTTACCGATAACGAGGAATCGGAATAAAACAATCAAACCAAGAAAAGGAAACAAACTGTTTTTTATATTTACAAAAAAAAAGTAGAATGAGCCAGAATATCATATTAACAAATCTAGAAATTCAGCATAAAATAAAACGAATTGCCTATCAAATCTATGAAACTTTTGTAGACGAAGATAGCATTGTTATTGCTGGAATTGCTTCTAATGGTTTTATTTTTGCTTCAAAAATAGCAGCCGAATTAGATAAAATAGCGGCTATTAAAGTAATTTTATGTGAAGTTACTATTGATAAAATACATCCCAATAATCCACTCACAACATCAATTACAAAAGAAGAATATAAGGACAAAGGACTTGTTTTGGTCGATGATGTATTAAATTCGGGAACGACATTAATTTACGGTGTAAAACATTTTCTTGAGGTTCCGATAAAGAAATTTAAAACGGCTGTTTTAATCGATAGGAATCATAAAAAATATCCTGTAAAGGTTGATTTTAAAGGGATTTCATTGTCTACTTCTTCGCGTGAACATGTATCGGTAGTTTTTGAATCGACTGATTGTTATGCATATTTAAGCTAGTAACGATTTGATTTCGATAACTATTTCGTCAATGGTTTTATTATCTACAACTATTGTATATTGTGCTTGATTGTAATAAAAACTCCTTTCGAAAAGGTGTTTGGCAATGAACTCTTTTAATTCTGCTTTACTTAATGATGCTAATAAAGGTCTATTCGTCCGATCATGAAGTAATCTATTGTATAAAGTTGTAATAGATGCCTTCAAATAAATTGAAATACAATGATTACTTTTTAGCAATTCATGATTATTGTAGTAACAAGGAGTACCACCACCTGTACTTAATATAAAAGTTTCATCAGACACCATTTTTTCTACAAAAAGTTCGTGTTCTAATTTTCTAAAATGCAATTCTCCTTTGGTTGAAAAAATAGTTTCGATAGTCATTTTCGAATTATTTTCGATCAAATTATCCAACTCTAAGCATACTACTTGCAAATTTGAAGCTAATTTTTTAGCTATAATCGACTTACCGCTACCCATATATCCTATCAAAACTACTTTCATATTATAAATAAATCCTTATATATTAAGGCATTAACATTGATTATTAAAAAAAGGTAAATTTAAAATAAAATAGCTTTGAAAAATTAATAATAAGGTCATATATTTGCACCCGCATTGAAGAAATGGAAATGACTCGATAGCTCAGTTGGTAGAGCACATCACTTTTAATGATGGGGTCCTGGGTTCGAGCCCCAGTCGGGTCACAAAAGGTTGAGTAATTTATTACTTGACCTTTTATTTTTTTCGGCCACGTGGAGAAACGGTAGACTTGCCAGCTTGAGGGGCTGGTGCTCGCAAGGGCGTGCGGGTTCAAATCCCGCCGTGGTCACTATCAAAAATAATTTAGCAGATTTAACAAAGGTTCAATTTTATTTGTCAGCATTGATTTCAATGTTGATTAAGACCTTTTTAAATTAAAATTTTAATTTTTATAACTAAATTAATTTTTTTGATATTTACCAGGAATTTG
>JAYVFV010000122.1:0-13793 GCA_043772885.1 Flavobacteriales bacterium | reverse complement strand
AATGATGGTTACGAATTAGAATTTGGAACCGTTTTAGAAAAAGCATTTAGTACTTATAAATTAGTCGCCGGAATGGGTGGAATTGGTATGATTCTAATTTGTATCATAATGGGGATTTTATATGCTGGGATTTTCGGTGCTGTTTATGGATTTTCAGATATATTAACATCGCTTTCTAGTATAAACCCGGAGTTAATGTCGGGTACAAGTTTACTCTATTTTTTATTATTTTCGGTTGTAATATCTGGACTTATGAGTCCGATTGGCGCCGGTTTTATCAATATGGCTTTTTTAGCAGACCAAAATAAAGAGTTTGGATTAGGTACCATTTTCGGATATTACAAAGGTTCTTACTTTAAAGAACTATTCACTGCCGCAGCAATTATTGCATTTTTTGGAACTGGACTTAATTACTTATTTGACTATATCGGAATAAAATTCATTGGAATAGTAATAACATGCTGTGTTTCTTTTATTACTTTTCTAACGGTTCCGCTTATCATTTTTTCGAATCTAAAAGCTCTTGAAGCCATAACGATGAGTGCCAAATTAGTTATAAAAAAACCTTTTGTTTTATTGGGTTTACTTATCGTTTCATTTATTTTCGTTTGTTTAGGAATTATTGGTTTATGTATCGGAATCTTTTTTACAGCTCCTTTTATATATGTTATGTATTATACCATTTATGAATCAATCATTCCGCTAAATGAAGAAACAGAATTGGATGAAATTGGTTTAAATCAAGAATAATAAATTTCACTATCTAACAAAATGTAAATTGGAATTCCTTTTAAAATATAGCACCCAAATTGCTTTGCTTTTCAATCTAAAAAGCAAAGCAATTTTTGCGCTTTTTTTAAATATTAAAACCCCATTTAACATCGAGTTTTTTTATAAAAACAGCATCCAAATAATTGTTGTTTTACTACTCATTAGCTTACTGTTTTATGCAATTATAAAAAAATTATCCAATAACAAATTTAATATTAAAACCAATTCTTCTGGTTTTGACACCAACGAACAACAATACGATTTATATTTTCTGTTTCTTGGAATAATGCTTCCAATAATGGAATTAATCTATGAGATATTTAAAGTTAGAGCTCATAGTTTGCTGTTTATAAATTTTATTGTTGGTGGTATTTTTATAGGAATTTATCTTGTTGCTTCCGTTTCAAAAACAGTTTCAAAAAATTTAAATTACATTTTTTTAATTTGCTTTACTTCGTATTTCCTTTTCATTATTCACAATATTTTATACAAACCCTTTGAGCTGGTTTCTTATGTCGGACTAATAATTGCTTTTTTTCTATCTTATTTTGTTTTTAAAGGATTTAAACAATATATAGTATTTATTGTTCTTGTTTTGATTTTTACAATCCTACTTTATAACGAAGACATTATTCCGAAAAAATTAGTAATTATTCTTTTCAATTCCTTTTTACTAACCATCGCAATCCATTTAGCAAGGCATTTTGCTTTAATAGAAATTAAAAATAAACTTGCATTTACCAACGAAATAGTAAACAAAGGAAACTCACTTACGATTGCAACAAATAAAAAAGGAGAAGTATTATTTTGTAGTGAACAAGTGATAGAATATTTGGGTTATTCTCCAGAAGATGTAATGGGTTTGCAGTTTTGGATTTTAACCGAAGATCCCGATTTTATCGGAGAATCTTATCATGATGATTTTATCGACAATCGCTTATATGTTAGACGTTTAAAATGTAAAAATGGCGAATACAAATACATCCAATGGAAAGATAAAAAACTATTAAACGATTTGATAATTGGTATTGGACACGATATTACAGAACAAATTCAAATTCAAAATCAATTTCAAAATCTGATAGAAAACGCTACCGACATCATTTATGAAATTGACGTAAAAGGAAATTTTACTTTTATTAATAAATATGTTGAAGTGATATTGGGTTTCACACATGAAGAAATGCTTAATCAACATTTTTCGCATTTCGTTAGAAAAGATTATAAAGAAAAAGTGGTCGATTTTTACTTCAATAATTTAGATACAAAAACAGTTTTTACCACGTTGGTTTTTCCTGTTATCAATAAAAATGAAGAAACTATTTGGTTGTCGCAAAACGCTTCTGTTAAACGAAACAATGCCAATAAAATTACAGGATTTACTGTCATTGCAAGAGATATTACGCAGTTAAAACAGAATGAAATTCAAAATCAAAAGCGATTAAAAAAAGTACAGCGTTATAATGAAATAATTAAAAAACTTTCGCTGCAAAGCTTTTCTACGCAAAAGAATTTTGATCATTTTTTAGAAAACATTCTGAAACTGGTTGCAAAAGAAATTGACATTAATAGAGTTGGCTATTGGAAATATTCTTTCGATAAAATTACATGTGAAAATTTATTTATAGCAAATAAAAATAAATTTGAAAAAGGATTTGTGCTGACAAAATTAGCTAATCCAAACTATTTTACAGCCATTGAAAATGACAATCAAATTATTGCTTCAAACGTTTTTGAAAATACTGTAACCAAAGGGTTTTGGAAAGATTATTTTCCGAAAAACAATATAATTTCTATGCTAGATACTCCAATCTATTTAAATGGAAAATTAAACGGAATATTGTGTTTAGAAACGAATACAAAAATTAAAGAATGGGACAACGAAGACATCAGTTTTTCTCGTTCTATATGCGATTATATTGCGATTGCGATTGAAACTAATCAACGAATTGAAGCCGAAAAACAACTTTCGTATAAGAGTGAAATTTTAAGTGTAATAACTAAGATTACCAATAAAGTTCTGATAAGTAAAAACAATTCTGAAATATTTGAAGGAATAATTGACGCCATTGGCAAAGTAATAAAAACCGAAAGAATGTCGTTTTTTATCTTCAATGAAAAAGAAAAATCTGTTGAACAAAAATACCGTTGGACAAGTGAAAATAAATCCATAACTCCAATAAATCCATTACTACAAACTGTAAAAATTAATCAAGTTTCGGAAGTAATTGAAATGCTAAAATTGAATAAACCTTATTTTTCACTAATAAAAAATATTCACGATAAAATCACACGAGAATTTTTAACTTCTTTAAATTCAAAATCAATATTATTTTTACCAATTCATGTCAAAGAAAATTTTTACGGATTTATAGTTTTTGATGATACAATAAACGAAAGAGAATGGACAAATGACGAAATAACTACGCTACTTACATTATCCAATAATATTTCATCAGCTATTGAACGCAATTTAAACGAAGCAATAATTCAGGAAAGCGAAGATAAATTTAGATTACTCGCTAATAATATTCCGGGAACTGTTCATATGAGTAAATATGATGATAAATGGTCGAAAATTTATTTAAATGACGAAATTGAAAAACTAACAGGATATTTAAAATCTGATTTTCTTCAAAATAAAATTTACTTCATAGATATCGTTCATCCTGATGATTTAAAAATTGTTTTTAATAAAGCAAAAATGTTATTTAAAGAAAAAGAAAAAATCCATTTAATCTATAGAATAATACATAAAGATGGGCAATACAAATGGGTAGAAGAATTTGGAGAACCTGTTTGTAAAGAAGGAAAAATCGAATATATCGTAGGAATTTTTATCGACATAACGCAACGTATAGAAGCCGAAGAAGCAATTAAAGCTAAAAATTATGCCGAAGCTGCTAACAAAGCAAAGTCAGAATTTTTGGCTAATATGAGTCACGAAATACGAACACCTTTAAACGGTATTATCGGATTTACCGATTTGCTAAAAAACACCAATTTAGAAGACATTCAAAAGAATTATATGAATACCATTAATGAATCGGCGAATGCATTGATGAGCGTTATAAATGATATTCTTGATTTTTCTAAAATTGAATCAGGAAAATTAGAATTGGAAATCAATAAATACAATATCGTCGATTTGTGTTCACAGATTATTGAATTACTGAAATACGATTCCAATCTAAAAAATATCGAACTCAAGTTAACTATTGGCGACGACGTTCCTAAATTGCTATGGCTCGATAGTTTGAGAATCAGACAAATACTAATAAATCTGTTGAGCAATTCTGTTAAATTCACCGAAAGAGGAGTTGTTGAATTAGCTGTATCTACAGTGAAAAAAATAAAAAATGATACTTTTATAATTCGATTTTCAATTTTGGATACAGGTATCGGAATTGAAAAAGAATACCAAGAAAAAATATTTGAAGCATTCTCTCAAGGCGACAATTCAACTACACGGAAATATGGTGGTACTGGACTCGGACTATCAATATCCAATCAATTACTTCACTTGATGAACAGTAAATTACAATTGAAAAGTGATTATAATGAAGGTAGTGAGTTTTACTTTGATATCGAATTAAAATCATCCAATGAAACCAATGAAATAGACACAAAAGCATCTTTCATTGATTCAAAAATGTGGAGTTCTAAATTTGATTACGGTCAAGAAAACTATAAAATTCTGTTAGTTGAAGACAATAAAATAAACATGTTATTAGCGAAGACTTTAGTAAAACAAATTGTTCCAAATGTATCCATATATGAAGCCGAAAACGGCAAAATTGCTGTTGAAAATTTTGAAATTATTAAACCCGATTTAATTCTAATGGATATTCAAATGCCAATTATGAATGGTTATGAAGCTACTTTCGAAATTAGAAAATTAAATTCCGGAAAACATACTCCAATTATTGCGTTAACCGCCGGAACTGTTATGGGCGAAAAAGAAAAATGTTTAGAAGCCGGAATGAATGATTATGCTTCAAAACCTATTTTAAAAGAAGTCTTGGAAAATATAATTTTAAAATGGATAAAAAAATAATGTACATAACTTAAAATAATTAATTATGAAATGGATAGGTAATCGTCAAAGTGACAACGTAGAAGACAGAAGAGGAATGTCTGGTGGTGGAAAAACCCTTCTTGGTGGTGGTGTAATCGGAATTATTATATTGTTGGTAAATATGTTTGGAGGTGAAAATGCTAAAATGCTAACGCCAATGTTAGAGCAAATGAATCAGGGACAAACCGAAACAGGTGAACAACGAGAATTAACTCCAGAGGAAAAAGAAATCGGCGATTTTACAAAAACTGTTTTTGCGTACACTGAAGATACTTGGGGACAAATTTTCCAAGAAAACAATATGGAATATGAACAACCAAAAATGGTGCTTTTCTCAGATGCAGTTGAATCCGCTTGCGGAAGCGCAACAGCAGCTTCTGGTCCGTTTTATTGTCCAAGTGATAAAAAAGTCTATATGGATTTACGTTTTTTTGAAGAATTGAAATCGCGTTTTGGTGCAGAAGGTGGCGATTTTGCCATTGCTTACGTAATCGCTCACGAAGTTGGTCATCACATTCAAACCGTATTGGGAACATCAACAAAAGTGCGCCAATTACAACAAAATAAAAGTGAAGTCGAAGCTAATAAGTTATCAGTGTGTTTAGAACTGCAAGCCGATTCTTATGCCGGAGTTTGGGCGAAATACAATCAGAAATATTTAGAAGCTGGCGATATTGAAGAAGCGTTAAGTGCCGCAAATGCAGTTGGTGACGATGCTATTCAAAGTAGAACGCAAGGACAAGTACAACCTGATACCTTCACGCACGGAACTTCAAAACAACGTATGTATTGGTTCAAAAAAGGATTTAATTCTGGTGATATGAAACAAGGCGATACGTTTTCGGCGTTGATTGATTAGGAACTAATCCAGCTATTCGTTACAAGAAAAAACTGCAAAACAACATTTTTATATAAAAAAAAGAGCTTCTATTGTCGCTCTTTTTTGTATTAAAAATTTGTCCTTTTACAGTGTTTTGCTTTTCACTGCTATCTGGGTTAAACAGCCCAAATTATCCAAGCCAACCTTCCCTATCTAAACTTCTATATTGTATCGCTTCAGCAATATGATTGGAAACTACAACTTCTACATTTTCCAAATCGGCAATAGTTCTTGCAACTTTTAAAATTCTATCAAAAGCCCTGGCAGAAAGATTTAGTTTCTCCATTGCTGTTTTTAATAATTGCAAGGAAGATGCATCTAAAGCACAATATTCCCGAATTTGTTTCGAACTCATTTGAGCATTGTAATGAATAGTATCAAATGCTTCAAATCGTTTCGATTGAATTTCCCTTGCAGCAGTTACTCTTTTTCGAATAACAATACTACTTTCTGCTTTTTGAGTTTCGGTCAATTTATCAAACGGAACTGGAGTCACTTCAATATGGATATCAATTCGGTCTAAAAGCGGCCCCGATATCTTACTCAAATACCGTTGCATTTCATGTGGAGAAGCACTTTGCGGAGCATCGGGATCGTTAAAATAACCACTCGGACTCGGATTCATACTCGCCACCAACATAAACGACGATGGATAGGTTATTGTGAATTTTGCTCGTGAAATAGTTACTTCTCTGTCTTCTAAAGGTTGTCGCATGACTTCGAGAACTTCTCGTTTGAATTCGGGCAATTCATCCAAAAATAAAACACCATTATGCGACAATGAAATTTCTCCTGGCTGCGGATAACTTCCGCCACCAACCAAAGAAACCGATGAAGCTGTATGATGTGGCGCACGAAAAGGTCGTTGACTCATTAATCCGGCATCCTTAATTTTTCCTGCAACCGAATGAATTTTTGTGGTTTCCAAAGCTTCCTTTAAAGTCATTGGTGGTAAAATACTCGGCAATCGTTTGGCAAGCATTGTTTTTCCAGAACCTGGTGGACCAATTAATATGATGTTGTGTCCGCCAGCAGCTGCGATTTCCATACAACGTTTAATACTCTCCTGCCCTTTCACATCGGAGAAATCAAATTCAGGAAAATCTAATGTTTTACCAAATTCTTCACGCGTATTAATTATGGTTGGTTCTAACGTGGTTTTCCCTTCAAAAAAGTCGATGACTTCGGTAACATTTGAAATTCCGTATACATCAAGTCCAGTTACAATTGCGGCTTCTTTCACATTTTGAATCGGAAGGAAAAATCCTTTAAAACCTTCTTCTTTTGCTTTTATTGCAATAGACAATGCTCCTTTTATGGGTTGCAATCCGCCATCTAGCGACAGTTCGCCCATAATGACATACTGACTTATTTCATCGGCTTTTATTTGTTCGGATGCGATAAGAATTCCGATAGCCAGCGTTAAATCGTAAGCAGAACCTTCCTTTCGTAAATCGGCTGGTGCCAAATTGATGGTAATTTTTTTTACTGGAAGTTGATAACCGTTATTCTTTAACGCAGCAGCAATACGGTAACTGCTTTCTTTTATGGCGTTATCAGGCAAACCTACAAGATGGTAACCTACGCCTTTATCAATGTTTACTTCGACGGTTATGGTTGTGGCTTCAACGCCAAAGACGGCGCTTCCAAATGCTTTTACTAACATGGCTTTTATTTTTTTAAATGGCTTTTATTATTGTAAATATATAAAAGTTTATAAATAGTGACATTGAAAAAAGTTGTAAAATATAGGAAATGTAAAATAAAGTAAACTTTTTGTAAATTTTACTTGTCAATATGTAAAATATACTTTACATTTGTTTTTGAATTTTAAAACCATTACTTATGAAAACACATTTTTTATTTCCGAACAAGTACAAAATAATTGGTTGGATTTTATTTATCCCAAGTTTGATTATAGAACTATTGGCTATAGTAACTGATAGTAATTTGGATATGTATCTAAATGTAAAAGTGCTTGCTTTATACCAAGATTCTTTTGGCGATAAATCGCATTTTTTTAGCATCATAGACAACAGCATTTCGGATGAATTGCTAACCGTTGGTTTGATAATTGGTGGTTTGCTAATTTGTTTTTCCAAACTAAAAAATGAAGACGAATACATTTCCAAAATACGTTATGAAAGCTTGGTCTGGTCGACTTATTTAAACTACGGATTAATAGTGTTTTTTACTATTTTCTTATACGGAATGCCTTATTTGAACGTCTTATTTTACAATATGTTTACGCTACTTTTCTTTTTTATTATTCGCTTTCATTACATGATTTATAAATTAAAGACAACTAGCGATGACGAATAATTTAAAAGTCTTGCGCGCTATTATGAATATTTCGCAAGAAGATTTAGCCAAAAAAATAGAAGTCAGTCGCCAAACGATTAATGCTATGGAAAAAGGAAAATACGTTCCGTCAACTGTTTTAGCTTTAAAATTAGCACGCTTTTTCGAAAAACCTGTTGAAGATATTTTTACTTTAGAAACAACCGATTAAAAAAAATCCCATTCGTTATTGAATGGGATTTTTTTTATTTTTTGAATTTTGAAATGCCTTGTCTTAGCCAAGTAGCGTATTCCTCAATATCTGGCGTGTAACTTATTGGATCATTTAAATTCTTCTCATTCAAATCGGTTAAAACATAGTAAGGCTGTGTATTGGTTTTATATCTGGTAATTATAAAATCAGACCACTTATTCCCTATAGTCACTACTTCTCTACCCGTTTCTTTTGAAACATACTGTTCGTTTTTTGGCAAATCGCGTTTGTCATCCACATAAAGTGAAATTAAAACAACATCATTTTTAAGGATATTCAAAACCTTATCATCAGACCAAACATTGATTTCCATTTTACGACAATTTACACAGGCAAATCCCGTAAAATCGAGCAATACTGGCTTATTTACAGATTTAGCATACGCAAATCCTTTTTTGTAATCTGTAAAAGTAAGTATGCCGTGTTCACCTGATTTACCTCCATCAGGTAAATCATGCTTTAAGGTTGTTGCATTTGAACCTCCAAAACCTAACGGACTTTCGCTATAGGTTTGAGGTGGCGGAAATGCACTAATTAACTTTAATGGTGCTCCAAAAAGTCCAGGAATCATATAAATCGTAAATGACGATACCAACAATGCCAACAATAATCGTCCAACAGAAATATGCGATAATGGACTATCATGTGGAAGTGAAATTTTTCCGAATAAATAAATAGCCCAAGCTCCGAAGACGGCAATCCATATGGCAAGAAAAACCTCTCTTTCCATCATGTGCAATTGCAGTACTAAATCGGCATTGGATAAAAATTTAAATGCAAAAGCCAGTTCTAAAAATCCTAATGAAACTTTAACTGTATTTAACCATCCACCTGATTTTGGCAACGAATTCATCCAAGCTGGAAATAAAGCAAATAGCATAAATGGCAATGCAATGGCAGATGAAAATCCTAACATGCCAACAATTGGTGCAATTCCACCTTTAGAAGCTGATTCAACTAGAAGTGTCCCGACAATTGGTCCGGTACATGAAAAAGAAACTATTGCTAGAGCTAATGCCATAAAGAATATACCAATAACTCCCGATTTACTAGATTTTTTATCAACAACATTAGCCCATGAATTTGGCAATACAATTTCAAATCCGCCTAAAAATGAAATGGCAAAAAACACTAATATTATAAAGAAACAAATATTAAATATGACACTAGTAGATAGTGCATTTAATGCTTCGGCTCCAAAAATTCCTGTAATTAGTAACCCTAAAACAACATAAATAACAATTATTGAAAGTCCATAAAAAATAGCATTTGCAATACCTTTTTGTCTGGTTCCACTTTGTTTTGTAAAAAAACTCACCGTCATTGGTATCATTGGAAACACACAAGGTGTTAACAATGCGGCCAATCCGCCAAGAAAAGCTAAAAAGAAAATGGTCCACAATCCTTTTTCGTCTTTAATAGATTCATGAACTTCTGGTGCAGCTTGTTGCATTGTAGCTTCAACATTGGATGTATCGACAGCTGTTGAAAACACCTGATTTTCATTTGTTTGAACCGTATCTACAGTAGCAATAACAACGCTGGAAACGGAAGGAATATCAAAAATAAAATCCTTAATTTCATTGATACACGACGTTTTACAAACTTGATATTCTACATTTAATTTGATTTTTGAAGTTTTTGGATTTACAATTTTTACTCTTTGAGTGACTTTTACATTATGTTCACAATAGTATTCATCAACACCAAAAACATCGTTAAATTGCTTTTTGTACGGACTTTCTTTTGCTTTCCCTACTAACTCAAAATTTCCTTTTTGATCTTTAAAAGTGAGTACCATAGGAAGCGGTCCGTCTTCTGGAGTGAACTGCGAATATACGTGCCATTCGTTTTCAATAACTCCGTTAATCACTAAATTGAATTCAGTCTCTGAAATTTTTTCCGTTTTTGTAGACCATTTTACCGGATTCAATATTTGTGCATTTATGTTGGTGACAACCAAAAACGCTATCAATAAGTAAACTATTCTTTTCATGTATTTACGCTTATTTGCAAAATTTTAGTGGTGTTTTCTGTTATTTTAAATCGATCATCTTGTCTTTTTCCTATTATCCAAACTATTTTATCATCTGAACATAATAACCAAGTCGTTTCTTTTTCGATCAACGATAATTTTTCGTCTTTAAAATATTTACTCAATTTCTTTTTTCCTTCCATTCCGAAAGGATAAAAATAATCTCCTTTTTCCCATTTTCTCATAACCAATGGAAATTCGATTTTATTTTCATCGACAAATATAGTATTTGAATTGGTATCTGAAATGTTTGTTACATTGCAAAACTCAAATTTTAAGGGAAAATTAACTTGCAAGTCAAATTTGTGAAGTAAAAACGATTCACTTCTTACCTTATTTTTTAATGATAAAATTAGAAATTTTCTGTCTTTTAACAACACGTGAGTTTCCGAAAAAACTTGTTTTCCCGATTGTGCTTCAACTAAATTATAGATGTCTTCCCAAGCAGTAAATCCGAAGCTTTGCAACCAATGAAACAAATAAGCATTGGGATTTTCGAGTTGTTTTAATTTATCAATATCAAAATGATATTCGTCATTTACTTCTTTGCAAACTTCTTTAAAAACAAGTCCAGCAGCGTCATCAATCATCGATTTGGATTGCTGTAAATACTGAATTGTATTTTGAAAAGAATTCAAAAAATTAGGATTAATATCTTTTAAAATAGGAACTAAATGATGTCGGATTTGATTTCTTAAATAATTATCAGAAGCATTACTCGAATCTTCCCGCCATTGAATATCATTTTCTTTGGCATACGCTTCAATCTCATCTCTAGTAAAAATGAGCATCGGACGAATAATAGTATCATTCATCGGTGGAATTCCCAACAATCCGTCAAGTCCGGTTCCGCGTGAAAAATTAATCATGAACGTTTCCAAACTATCATCGGCATGATGCGCTGTTAGTACATAGTCATACTCTTTTTCAGCTAATTGTTCGTCAAACCAATCATAGCGCAACTCACGAGCTGCAACTTGCGTAGAAACTTTCATTTCTTTGGCATATGCTTTTGTATCGAAATGTCCGATTGACCAAGGAATGTCAAATTTATCGGCATAATTCCTAACAAAATCCATATCGCCATCACTTTCCTTTCCTCTTAATTGAAAATTACAATGCAAAATCGCAAACGGAAATCCGACATTTTGAAACAAATGTACCAATACCATACTGTCAATTCCGCCACTTACCGCAATGAAAAATCGACTTTTCATTAAAAAAGGAAAGTTGTTTTGAATGTGATTATGAAATTGTTGTTGCATGCTTAAAAGTAGTTATTTTTTAAGTTTAATTTCAACTACTCCATTTTTCCCTTTTTTACCATATTTAATTTCAGCATTATTGTCTTTTAAAACATTAAATGACTCAATTGTATCTGGATTCAATTTTAAAAATTCTTTTTCTCTAGTTTCTTTTCCATCTATAACATAAAGTGGTTTATTTTTTTCTTCTATTGAATCAATATAGCAATCAAATAGTATATCAATTCCTTGTATTAATTGTTGATTATTAATTAATTGATTATTTACATTCAGAGGTTTGTTTGTCTTATAAATTTTCAAAATAAAATCGCCACCTTCATCCTTTATCATCTCAAAAAAAACATTGCATTTGTTTGGAGTTGATATAATTTGAGAAGTATACATTTTTACTATATTCGGAACAAACAATGCTTCTAATTCAACAAATTTTCCATCGGGTAAATACCCTTTAAATTCTTTAGTTAAATGTATTCTTTCAATTAAATTTTGAACATTTTTCGGCTCATAAAATCGTACACCAGGAAATAATTTACTTTTATAACCAAATTTAATTTCAGGACTCCCATCCTCAGTAGAATTATCAATACAAAAATCCTTTTGTTCAATGGCTACAAGTTTTATTTCAGGATCCATTTTTTGTAAATCTTCTATTGATAATGGACAAAAGTTTATTTTAGAAAGGTTTACTAGATTTTCTTGTGAGAATAAATTATGAGTAATAATAAGTACTAGAATCATTAAATGCTTTCTCATTTTCTTTCTAAATAGTGATTAATTGTAAATATAAAGATATTTATGATATTATTTCAAATGTGTTCCAAACTATATTTTTATTCACTCAAAACCTCAAACATGGCTTTTGCTTTTAACAAACATTCTTCATACTCTTTTTCGGGATTGGATTGCGAAGTTATTGCGCTTCCAACAGAAAATGACAAATATTTATTTTCTGAATTGTATAATATACTACGAATGACCACATTAAAATCGAAATCGTTATTTGGACTGAAATAGCCAACTGCTCCGCTATACAAGCCACGTTTGGTTGTTTCTAAATTTTCAATAATTTGCATTGCTGAAATTTTTGGAGCTCCAGTCATACTTCCCATTGGGAATGTTGTTTTTATTATTTCTGTTGGAGAAATGGTGTGTTCGACATTCGAAACTACAGTAGAAATCATGTGATGAACTTGCTTGAATGTGTAGATTTTACAGGATTCTTCTACTACAACGGAACCTTTTATTGCGGTTTTGGATAAATCATTGCGCACCAAATCGACAATCATAATGTTTTCGGAGCGTTCTTTTGGATTTTGCGAAAGTTCATGTTTGGATTGTTCATCTTGTGCTGCATTTGAAAAACGTTTGGAAGTTCCTTTTATAGGTTGGGAAATTACTTTGGTTCCTTCTTTTTTTAAATACCGTTCAGGCGAAGCAGAAAGTAAATAGTGATTTTTATTTTTAAAATAAACGGCAAAAGGTGATTCGGAAATAGCATTTAGTTTTTGATAAATGTTCAATGGTTCTATTTTCGCCTTTTCAGCATAAAATTCCATACAAAAATTGGCTTCATAAATATCGCCACGATGAATGTGCGCGAGTATTTTGGTGACTTTGGAAAGATAACTTTCTTTGGAAATTCGCTGTTCAATCAGAATATTTGAATACTGAACACTGGACACTGGACACTGCTTTATTTCCTCAAAATCACTTTCAATTTCACCATCACACATTTTCAAATACTGAATTTCCAACTGATTGTCTTTTAGCAGAAATAGCTTTTTGGGTTGAAAGAAAAACAAATCGGGAAAATGCAATCCGTCAAAATTATTGGATTCCAACTCTTCCACATCATTCTTTAAATCGTACGCCAAATAGCCAAAAAGCCAATCTTTTGTTTGACTTTGGTATTGATGCAAATCTTCAAAAGAGTTGTGAAAATCGGTTTTTACCGATGTCAAAGCATCCACAGCCAAAACACAATCAAAATCGGAATACTGTTTATGATAGTTATTCGAATCTAAAAAAGCAACTTCACGAAATTGATTTGTCCACAACAAAAGTTGCTGTTTAAATGCAATCGGATTGGCAATTTGTTTGGAAATAGAGGTTCTCAAAGAAGTTGGTTTTTACTTTTCAAAAATACAATAAAATAAGTGTTGAATTCAAGAAATAAATATTGAAAACATTGTTAATAAACCACTCATTTA
>JAYVFV010000121.1:0-13831 GCA_043772885.1 Flavobacteriales bacterium | reverse complement strand
TGGTTTGTTTAGCGACTTCAAGATACTGAATTTCAGTATCTTGACCAATATTTAATCAATTTATTTTACTTCAAATAATTACACCCAACGGGTTAATTTAATAAAATTATACTATAATAGTGTCACTTTTTCTGAAGTTAAATTTATAACTTTGAGTTCACTTAATTACTAATCTTTTAAAAAAATATATCATGGCTTTTGAATTACCAAAATTACCTTATGCATACGATGCATTAGAACCACATATTGATGCGAGAACGATGGAAATTCACCATTCGAAACATCATAATGCGTATACAACCAACTTAAATGCGGCTATTGCAGGAACCGATTTGGAAGGAAAATCGATTGAAGAAATTTTGAAAAACCTCGACATGACAAAAGCTGCAATTCGCAATAATGGTGGTGGCTTTTTTAACCATAATTTGTTTTGGACAATTATGTCGCCAAATGGTGGCGGAAAACCAACTGGTGAATTATTGGCTGCTATTGAAAAAGATTTGGGTTCGTTTGACGATTTTAAAGCGGCGTTTGCTAAAGCTGGCGTTACGCAATTCGGATCTGGTTGGGCTTGGCTTTGTGTGAAAGATGGAAAACTGGAAGTATGTGGTTCACCAAATCAAGACAATACCTTAATGCCGGGTGTTGGTTGTGGTGGCACTCCGATTCTTTGTATGGATGTTTGGGAACACGCTTATTATTTAAATTATCAAAACCGTCGTCCCGATTATATTGAAGCATTTTTTAATGTGATTAATTGGACAGAAGTCGCTCGTCTTTTTGCCTTAGTGAAGTAATTATTAACCTACTATTTAAAACCCTCAATGAGTAGTTGCTTATTGAGGGTTTTTTATATCCTTAAAATTGAAAAAATTAAAAAGACGTTCACAAGAGTGAACGCCTTTTTGCCCCAAATCTATCATAAACTTAACCTACTAAATTCTATGACACGTCAAAAGTACTCACTAAAAATACTTTTTAAAGATGAAAATGTTAAATTATATTGGAATGGTAGGCAAATGAGAGTGTAATTTACCTTAACAGAAGTATTTTATTTGGCAACAAATAAAAAAGGTGAAATTTCTTTCACCTTTTTTGCCCCAAATCTACCATAAACTTAACCTACTAATGCTATGGTGATTCAAATATATAGACAAAGATATTTAACACTATTACAAATTGGATAAACGGCAAAAAAACTCGTTAAACTACATCTTTTATTAACTTTTAATACTTTTTATGTTAATTTTTTAATAGGCTCTTGCATTTTTTCCTTCATAAAAATTCATGAACGCTTTGTTAACTACACGATTACCTCCTGGAGTTGGGTAATCGCCGGTGAAGTACCAATCTCCTAGGTTTTTCGGACATGCGATATGAAGATTGCTTACCGATTGGAAGATGATTTTAACTTCTGCTTTTATATCATCTGAGGTTAATAACGCTGCGATTTTATCAGATATTTCCATATCGCTAAATGGCGAATAGATATCTGTTACATAATTTACTACTTCTGAGTCTTTTAAGTTTTCTTGTGCTTTGCATTTTGTGTACACTTCATCAACAATATGATACAAATTTCTTTCTTTTAAAAGTTCCATTGTAGCTTGAAAAGCGATGAGTCCTTCGAGCTTCGCCATATCAATTCCGTAACAATCGGGATACCGAATTTGTGGCGCCGATGAAACGACTACAATACGTTTTGGATTTAATCGATCCATCATTTTAAGAATACTTTTTTTCAAAGTGGTTCCTCTAACAATGCTGTCGTCTATAATAACTAAATTATCCGTTGGTTGGATTACACCATAAGTAACATCATAAACGTGTGCGACTAAATCATCACGACTACTGTCTTCGGTAATAAAAGTTCTTAATTTAACGTCTTTAATAGCAATTTTTTCAGTTCTTATTTTCACCGAAAGGATTTGCTCTAATTTTTCTTTGGTTAATGTCTTTCTATTATTTAAGATAAAATCGTTTTTTCGTTGATTTAAAAAATCATTCGCTGCTTCTACCATTCCGTAAAAAGAAGTTTCTGCTGTGTTTGGAATAAACGAAAATACGGTATTATCAGTATCATCATCAATTGCTTCTAAAACGGCAGGAAGTATTAATTTTCCTAATTCTTTACGTTCTTTATAAATTTCGGCATCGCTTCCGCGGGAAAAATAAATGCGCTCAAAAGAACACGCTTTCTTTTCTGTTGGTGTGATAATTTCTTCTAATGAAACGGCTCCGTTTTTCTTAATAATCAAAGCATTTCCTGGATTTAATTCTTGTACTTTTTCAAATGGAACATTAAAAACAGTTTGAATAACTGGCCTTTCCGAAGCTACGACTACAATTTCATCGTCTTCATAAAAATACGCAGGACGAATTCCGGCAGGATCACGAAAAACAAACGAATCGCCATGTCCTAATAAACCCGCCATGGCATAACCGCCATCCCAACCGCGAGAAGCGCGTTTTAATATTTTAGTTAAATCTAATTTCTCTGCTATAATTGGCGATGCTTCTCTTTTTGACAACCCATTATTTTTACATTCTTGGTACAAATCGGTCACTTCTTCATCAAGAAAATGGCCTATTTTTTCCATAACCGTTACCGTATCCGCTAATTCTTTTGGATGTTGACCAAGTTCAACCAAACTATTAAAAAGTTCTTTAACATTGGTCATGTTGAAATTTCCAGCAATAATTAAATTTCGATGCATCCAATTATTTTGACGTAAAAAAGGATGAACGCTTTCGATATTGTTTTTTCCGAAAGTTCCGTAGCGAACGTGTCCTAAAAATAACTCACCTATATACGGAATATTTGCTTTTTGAAGTGCTACATCGTCATTGTATTCGGGATGCAATGTCAATTCTTCGTTTATTCGTCCATTAATTTGAGCAAATATATCTTGAATGGGCTGGGCATCATTAGAACGAATTCTACTAATGTAGCGTTCTCCAGGTTCTACATCCAATTTAATGGAAGCAAAACCCGCTCCGTCTTGACCGCGATTGTGTTGCTTTTCCATAAGGAGATACATTTTTTGTATGCCGTAGAAAGCGGTACCGTATTTTTCTTTGTAGAATTCTAACGGTTTTTTTAATCGTAAAAGTGCAATTCCACATTCATGTTTTATTGCGTCGCTCATTGTTGTAGTTATTTAGTTGTGTTGTTGTTTTTACCACATAGAAACATAGAATTTATTTTATCTAAAAGTCGCTTCGCTCAATGTTAAAAATCATAGCTATGAGAAAAATGAAAATTTCTATCTCATTCTTTATCATATTTTATCTATGTTTCTATGTGGTTAATTTTTTTCTTTTAAACAAAAATGCCCCGAAATTTCGAGGCATAAATTTATGATAATTCTATATCAAAATGTGTTAACGCTTTGAATTGTTTTAATCTTTCTTGCACTTCGACTTGTTTTAATCCCAACATTCTTTCGGTTCCGAATTTCTCAACACAGAAAGAAGCCAAGTTAGAACCATGTATAATGGCATTTTTCATATTGTCGAACGAGATGTTTTCGCTTTGCGCGATATAACCCGAGAAACCACCTGCAAATGTGTCTCCAGCTCCTGTTGGATCAAATACTTCTTCTAAAGGTAACGCTGGTGCGAAGAAAATATTTTTCCCTTCAAATAACAAAGCACCGTGTTCTCCTTTTTTAATCACCACATATTTTGGTCCCATAGTGTGGATTTTCGCAGCGGCTTTCACTAACGAATATTCTCCAGACAATTGACGTGCTTCTTCATCGTTGATGGTGATTACATCAACACGTTTGATGACATCCAATAATTCTGGTAAAGCACAATCCATCCAATAATTCATGGTATCTAAAACTACTAATTTTGGTTTTTTATCCATTTGATTTAAAACGCCACTCTGTACTATCGGATGTAAATTTCCTAACATTACTACCTCTGCATCCTTAAAATCCTGTGGCACAACCGGATTGAAATCGGCCAAAACATTTAATTCGGTAACCAACGTATCGCGAGTATTCAAATCGTTGTGGTATTTTCCACTCCAAAAAAACGTTTTTCCACCTTTTACGATTTCGATTCCTGATATATCTATGTTTCTTGCGGTAAGTAAATCCAAATATTCTTGAGGAAAATCTTCTCCAATCACCGAAACAATTGCCGATTTTACATTAAAATAGGAAGCAGACAATCCGATGAATGTAGCGGCGCCGCCTAATATTTTATCTGTTTTCCCGAAAGGCGTTTCGATAGCATCAAAAGCAACCGTTCCTACTATTAAAAGTTTGTTCATTATTTTGTCATTGCGAGATTTCGAAGCAATCTCAAATTAGAAGCTGCAAAGATAGTTTATAACTTTGGAAGTTGCAAAATGGATTGTTGGATTTACGAAAGTCGAAAAATCGAAAATACCAAGAGCGCAGCGTGTCTAACAATCGCTACAACAACTTCCCATCTTCCTTCTCATAAAAAGCATCTACAGATAATTTATCCTGAAGTGACGCCATCACTGCCAATTCATCGCAACGTTCATTCTGTGGATGGTTGTTGTGGCCTTTGATCCATTTAAAATCGACTTGGTGTTTGCGGTAAATTCTAAGAAAACGCAACCATAAATCGGGATTCTTTTTCCCTTTGAAACCTGTTTTCTCCCAACCAAAAAGCCATTTTTTTTCGACAGCATCGACCACATATTTCGAATCGGAAATCACCAAAACTGTCATGTTTGGATTTTTGAGTTTTTCTAATCCTACAATTACCGCCAGCAATTCCATTCGGTTGTTGGTTGTTAAACGAAATCCTTCGTAGAATTCTTTTTTATGTGATGTGCCGATCAATTCCATTACTACGCCATAACCGCCGTTTCCGGGATTTCCTTTGGCAGCGCCGTCGGTGTAGATGTGAACTTGATGTGACATTTTGGACTTCTTAGATTTGTTAGACTTTTAGATTTGTTAGACTTTTAGATTTGTTAGACTTCTTAGATCTAAAAGTCTAAGTTAGTCTAAGAAGTCTAATAATCCAATAATCTTTCAATTACTTCTGGGAAATGGTGATGTTCCAATTCCTGTATTTTTTCAGCTATTTCTTCTGCTGTTTTACAATTTTGAATATTGATTTCTTTTTGGAAGATGATGCCGCCTTCGTCATAATGCTCGTTGACGTAATGAATGGTAATTCCTGTTTCTTTTTCATTGTTATCCAAAATCGCTTGATGTACGTGCTTTCCGTACATTCCTTTTCCTCCGTATTTAGGTAATAATGCTGGATGAATATTGATTATCTTATTTGGATATTGTTGAATGATGTCGTCTGGAAATTTTAAAAGAAAGCCTGCCAAAACAATTAAATCGGGTTGCAATTGGTTGATTTTTTCTAGTACGTTTCCATCATCTAAATCTTTTTTTGAAAAAATTACCGTAGGAATAGCGAGCTTTTTTGCTTTGTCAATTACTTCAGCATTAGGATTGTTAGTCATAACGCCAACTACGTTCCGCTGGTTTTTTTTTTTGAAATGTAATATGATTTTCTCGGCGTTGGAACCCGACCCAGAAGCGAAGATTACTATTTTTCTCATTTACACTGTAATTATTATTACGCAAAAAAAAGAATAATAAATGATAATAAATAATATAAATGAGGTCTTTGTGAAATAAATTTTTTAATTTCGTGGTCACATTTATTAACTAAAAGGTGGTTTTAAAATAAAGTTTTTTATTTTTGCCAACAATTTAAATTTTAAAATTAAAGATTATGTCAGACATTGCATCAAGAGTTAAAGCGATTATCGTAGACAAATTAGGCGTTGACGAGAATGAAGTAGTAACAGAAGCAAGCTTCACAAACGATTTAGGAGCTGATTCATTAGACACTGTTGAACTTATTATGGAGTTCGAAAAAGAATTTGATATTCAAATTCCAGATGATCAAGCTGAAAATATTGCTACAGTAGGTCAAGCTATTTCTTACATCGAAGAAGCAAAAAAATAATAAATACAAAACCCGTTCATAATTATTATGTTCGGGTTTTTATTATTTAAAAAATTAAACTATTTTTGATTGAATTTCAATCACACTATATTGAAATACCCTTGTCTCTTTACGCTTTACAACATAAAGAAAACATGGGTATTATTTGTTTAAAAGAATGTTTAAAAATTAGAATATATGCAATTAAAGCGAGTTGTTGTAACTGGACTTGGAGCTATAACTCCCATAGGAAATTCAATACAGGAATATTGGGAAGCTTTAGTTAATGGTAAAAGTGGTGCTGCACCAATTACGTATTACGATACCGAAAAGCACAAAACAAAATTTGCTTGCGAGGTTAAAGATTTCAATATCGAAAACTATATGGATCGTAAAGAATCACGTAGGATGGATAAATTTGCACAATATGCTGTTGCCGCAAGTGAAGAAGCCATACAAGATGCGGGCATCACTTCTGAAAATGTGAACAAACAAAGAGTTGGTGTTATTTGGGGTGCTGGAATTGGCGGAATAGAAACTTTTCAAGAAGAAGTTATTAATTATACTAATGGTGACGGAACACCAAGATTCAATCCATTCTTTATTCCGAAAATGATTGCCGATATTGCTCCTGCTCACATTTCGATGCGAAATGGTTTTATGGGTCCAAATTATACTACCGTTTCTGCTTGTGCGTCTTCTGCCAATGCCTTGATTGATGCCTTTAATTATATCCGATTGGGAATGTGTGATGTGATAATATCAGGCGGTTCAGAAGCTGCTGTAACCATTGCTGGAATGGGTGGATTTAATTCCATGCAAGCATTATCAACAAGAAATGAAAGTCCAGAAACTGCCTCAAGACCTTTTGACGCCACTCGTGACGGATTCGTTCTTGGTGAAGGTGCTGGTGCTTTAGTTTTAGAAGAATACGAACATGCCAAAGCGCGTGGTGCAAAAATATATTGTGAAATTGGTGGTGGTGGAATGTCATCAGACGCTTACCATTTAACCGCTCCACATCCTGAAGGCATTGGCGTAATTGCCGTTATGGAAAATACGTTACGCGATTCCGGAATGTCTCCAGAACAAGTAGATCACATTAATA
This sequence comes from Flavobacteriales bacterium, assembly GCA_043772885.1. Taxonomy (GTDB): domain Bacteria; phylum Bacteroidota; class Bacteroidia; order Flavobacteriales; family Flavobacteriaceae; genus Flavobacterium. The sequence continues at coordinate 6,762 of JAYVFV010000121.1, read as the reverse complement.
CACACGGAACTTCTACTCCGCTTGGCGATGTTGCCGAATTAAAAGCAATAAGCCACGTTTTTGGAGCTCATGCTAAAAATATCAACATTAATTCGACCAAATCAATGACAGGACATTTACTTGGTGCAGCTGGTGCAATTGAAGCGATTGCTTCTATTTTAGCGATGAAACATGGCATCGTTCCTCCAACAATTAACCATACTATTGTGGATGAAAACATCGATCCATCATTAAATTTAACATTGAATAAAGCGCAAAAAAGAGAGATTAATGTGGCGATGAGTAATACTTTTGGCTTTGGCGGACACAATGCTTGTGTCTTATTTAAAAAATTAGAATCTTAAGTTTTAATGCGAATACTTAAAAATATATTTTCAAAAAATTCCCGTTCAAAAGATGACGGGAATTTTTTTATTAGTGTTGAAAAAATTATTGGTTTTAAACCAATTCAAATTCGTTATTACGAAAAAGCGTTCACACATCGCTCTTCCAACAAAACCGATGTTCACGGAAATCCGTTGAATTATGAACGATTAGAATTTCTTGGTGATTCGATGTTAAGTTCCGTAATTGCAGCACATTTATACAAAGAAGCTCCTCTTGGAGACGAAGGTTATCTGACGAAAATGCGTTCTAAAATTGTGAGTCGGGAACACTTAAACGAATTGGGAAAAGATTTAAATCTAATCGAGTTGGTGGAAAGTAAGGTGCCTTCAGCTCATTTTGGTGAAAACATTCATGGTAATATTTTTGAAGCTTTAGTTGGCGCCATCTTTCTCGACAAAGGATATAAAGGTTGTGAAGATTTTATTCGAAGAAAAGTTATCATTCCTTATGTAAATATTGAACGCCTTGAAGGAAAAGTAATCAGTTATAAAAGCTTGCTTATCGAGTGGTGTCAGAAAGAGAAAAAGAATTTTCATTATGATATTTTTGAGGACAATGGTAATGATAGTCAAAAATATTTTGGTGTTAAACTTACCATCGACGAAAAAGTGGTGGCAAAAGCTAGAGCAACATCCAAAAAGAAAGCCGAAGAAATTGCTTCAAAAAGAGCCTATTTTTTATTTCAAGAAAAAATCAATAAAAAAACATAGTCGACTAAAAGCTATAACGTTTTCGTATTAAAAATTACGTTAATCTACTGCATTTTATGCTCTTCTTAATCCTATAACACTTATATTTACACTTATTTTTAGTTGAAATGGCTACACTTAAATTGTATATCGATGAATGTGAAGAACTAGATTTTCATCTTTTAGCTATTCATACTTCTTTAGAAGACTTCCGATTGGCTTATTTTTTAAATCAAAAACTACAACTGAATTTAAGCAAGAACAACGATGAAATTAAAATAAAAAATAAAGAAGGAAATACTTTTTTTTCGAGATTTACCTTTGAAGATATAAAGAATGATGTGTTTTGGAATCTAATTGAAAATGAAAATGAAATTACATTGAAACTAAACAACACCAATCAGGGATTATTTACAGAAAGTAAAAACTCTTTTATAACAAAAGACTTTCTGCTTCCCGAATACAAAAAAGTTAACTTTTTTTTAAAAATTGACGCTCCCAAAGAAAGTGTCATTCCAACAGAAATTGTAACGCAAATAAAAGCAATAGATAGAATTTCAACGGTTTATTTTATAAACTTAGAAAATATAAAATCAAAAAACAATTTAATTTTTTAATACCAATGCTAACAAGAAAAAAAACTAAAATTGTAGCCACACTAGGACCTGCTTGTAGTTCGAGAGAAGTAATAAAAGACATGATTGAAGCCGGAGTAAATGTATTTCGAGTTAATTTTTCTCATGCCGATTATGACGATGTAAAAGAACGCATCAACATTATCAGAAGTTTGAATAAAGAATTTGGTTATAACACTGCGATTTTAGGCGATTTACAAGGGCCTAAACTTCGTGTGGGCGTGATGAAAGAAGATGTGGTGGTTAATCCTGGAGATATTATTACTTTTCAAACTGCCGAAGATATTCCAGGAACAGCTGTTAGCATTTACATGAACTACAAAGAGTTTCCAAGAGATGTAAAACCTGGTGAGATAATATTACTTGATGATGGAAAATTGATGTTTGAAGCTCTGGAAACCAATGGTACTACTGAAGTAATTTGTAAAGTAATTCAAGGTGGTCCGTTGAAATCTAAAAAAGGAGTAAATCTTCCTAACACTAAAGTCTCTTTACCTGCTTTAACTCAAAAAGATATTAAGGATGCTATTTTTGCAATCGAACAAAATGTAGATTGGATTGCCCTTTCTTTTGTTCGAACTCCAGCCGACTTAGAAGAATTACAAGATTTAATTGCTAAACATTCCAATCATAAAATCCCGATTATTGCCAAAATAGAAAAACCTGAAGCTGTTGAAAACATTGATAAAATTGTGGCGTTCTGTGATGGATTGATGGTCGCTCGCGGCGATTTGGGAGTTGAAATTCCAGCTCATGAAGTCCCTTTAATTCAGAAGAAATTAATTCTTCGTGCCAAAACGGCTCGAATTCCGGTAATTGTTGCTACACAAATGATGGAAACGATGATTAGCAGTTTAACGCCAACGCGAGCCGAAGTAAATGATGTAGCCAATTCGGTTATGGATGGTGCCGATGCCGTTATGTTATCTGGAGAAACTTCTGTTGGGAATTATCCTGTTCAAGTTATTGAAAAAATGACGCAAATTATCGAAGCGGTTGAAGATTCGCCGTTAATTCAAGTACCACAAAATCCACCACATGTAAGAACCAAACGTTTTATAACCAAATCGATTTGTTATCATGCTGCGACAATGGCAAATGAAATTCAGGCAAAAGCCATTTCTACATTAACCAATAGTGGTTACACGGCATTTCAAATTTCGGCATGGCGACCAAAAGCACACATATTAGTATATACTTCCAACTTCCGAATTTTAACGCAACTGAACCTACTTTGGGGCGTAAATGCGTTTTTTTATGACAAATTTGTAAGCACCGATGATACCGTTGAAGACATCAACCGTATTGCCAAAGAAAATGGTTTCGTTAAAAAAGGTGATATGCTTATCAATCTTGCAGCAATGCCTGTAGTTGATAAAGGAATGGTGAATACGATGCGGATTTCGGAGATTGAATAAGTGCAGAAAATCAAAATATAAAGTTGTTATTATGAATGGCTTTTTACATCTAAAACTCAAATTTCAATTGCACCACAACTGTTTTTTTTACTTCTGTATTTAAATTATTCAACGAAATACCTAGCAATCTAACCGATTCTTTAAGTCGTTCTTGGTACAATAATTCTTTTACCGTTTCAAAGAGAATGCCTTTGTCGGAAATAAAATACGGCAATGTTTTACTACGGGTTTGTGTGGTAAAATCGCTGTATTTTATCTTTAAAGTCACTGTTTTTCCAGAGATGTTGTATTTCTTTAAACGCTTTTCCAACTCTCCTGCAATCCGTTCTAACCGTTCCTGCATAAAAATTTCGGAAGTCAGGTTTTCATTAAAAGTGTGTTCGGCGGCGACCGATTTTGTGATGCGATTCGGCTTGACTTCACTGTTGTGGATGCCCCTAACAATCTTATAATACGATGCACCACTTTTACCAAAATGAGTTTCTAAATAGTCGACCGATTTCGATTTTAAATCCAGTCCGGTAAAAATACCATGTTGGTACATTTTTTCGGCAGTCACTTTTCCGATTCCATAGAATTTCTTTATATCTAATTTTTCTAGAAAAGCTATAACTTCATCTGGATTTACTGTTTTTTGTCCGTTAGGTTTGTTGAAATCACTCGCTATTTTTGCGACAAATTTATTGACTGAAATTCCGGCAGAAGCGGTCAAACCCACTTCATCATAAATACGTTTTCTAATTTCTTGAGCGATTAGAGTCGCACTTGGATTTCCTTTTTTATTTTGCGTAACATCCAAATAGGCTTCGTCTAATGAAAGTGGTTCGACCAAATCGGTATACTCATAAAAAATAGCTTTTACTTTTTTAGAAATTTCTTTGTAACGATCAAATCGCGGTCGAACAAAGATAAGTTCAGGACAATTTTTCTTCGCTTGAACGCCACTCATCGCACTTCGAACTCCGAATTTTCTCGCTTCATAACTCGCTGCTGAAACCACACCGCGAATCTCGCTTCCGCCTACAGCCAATGGTTTCCCTTTGAGTTCGGGATTGTCCATTTGCTCGACAGAAGCGTAGAAAGCATCCATATCGACATGGATAATTTTTCGGTATTTGATTTCGTCTGACACTTTACAAATTTAGTTTTTTTATTGCACAGAGATACACAGAGAATTTGTACTTTTGATGAAATTACTTTTTAAATGATTGAAATTGAACGAAAGTTTTTGGTTACTTCCACCGATTTTATAAGTGAATCACATGCTCATTTTGAAATTGCACAAGGTTATCTTTCTTCGCATCCGGAGCGAACGGTAAGAGTTCGAATTAAAGGAGAGAAAGGCTATTTGACTATCAAAGGAAAAGGAAACGAAAGTGGCATGTCGCGTTTTGAATGGGAAAAAGAAATTCCAGTTAACGAAGCAAAAAATCTACTAATTCTGTGTGAAAAAGGAGTGATTCATAAAACGCGGTACAATATAAAAAAAGGAAAACACACTTTTGAAGTGGATGTTTTTCATGGCGATAACGACGGATTAATTATCGCTGAAATAGAACTCAATAACGAACAAGAATTTTTCGAAAAAGCAAATTGGCTTGGTGAAGAAGTAACTAATAATGAATGTTATTACAATGCTTTTTTGAGTAAGAAACCATACAAAGAATGGTGATTAATTTTGCAATACTTCGAGTGTGGCGATGACATAACCTGCGCCATTACCACTCGAAATAGATTTAAATGCTTTTTTTGACAAATCTATTTCTCTTCCTTTTACAAACGGCCCTCTATCAGTGATTTCTACAACGACCGATTTTCCGTTGGCCTCGTTGGTTACTTTGACTCTGGTTCCGAAAGGCAGTTTTTTATGAGCTGCCGTTAATTTATTCATATCGAATATTTTCCCGCTGGCGGTTCTTTTTCCGTGAAAACGTTCGGCATAATAGGATGCGTGGACTTTATCTTTGTAAGGTTTGAAATTCCCTTTTTCGATAGCAAGTGTGTCAATAATATCTTCTTTCGGCAGAAAGATATTGTCTTTTTTTACAGAGTCTAATAGCGACTTTATTTCTGGTTCCTTTCTTACTTTGATTTTTTTCTTTTGAAACGTTTTAGATTTTTTTGGATCTTGATCTTGCTGCAATTCAACATTCTTTAGTACCGTAAAACTGCTAACCAAAATGGTAGCACTTATGAGTAAAAGAAATTTTATCGTTGATTTTTGCATCTTTTAAATTTTGAAAATCGGAATACTAAAAAATGAATTTCATCTTTAGTTAAGCCATGATGACCAAGGAATTCTTACCAATATTAAAACCAATCCAATAGCATAAAAAAGACTGAGTGTCTTAAATTTTGCTTCGCTGTTTACTGCTTTTTTATGGCGCGACCAACCTATGGTAATTAAGACAATTGCGATAAGATTTAATAAGGGATGCTCTAACGAAGTGAGTCGCAACGCTGCATCTTTCATTTGTCCGAGACTAGCTTTTCCTAAAGGCGATACAAAATAGAGAATTATCCCAACAACAAGTTGAATATGGATTGCAATTAAAGCAAACAACGCCATTTTTCTGTCTTTTGGAAGAAATTCTTTTTTTGTAGTATAACCAATAATAGCATTTATAGCGGCAACAAATAACAATAAAATAGCTAAATAAGCCCAGCCTGAATGAAGTTTTTGAATAAAAGAATAATCCATAGTTTGACGTTTTAATATAAACAAATATAACGAAAAAGAATAAAAAAACGACTTGTTTTGGAATGCGTTTTTTGAAATTATTTGTTTTGAAGAAAGTACTTTAATAAAAACTCGGTAGAGTTATCATGCGCATTTACATTTCTATTTTCTATTTCGTCTAAAATGGAATTGGCCAATTGTTTTCCTAATTCAACACCCCATTGATCATAACTAAAAATATTCCAGATGACGCCTTGAACAAAAATTTTATATTCGTACAAAGCAATTAGTGAACCTAATGATTCTGGAATTAACTTGTCGATTAAGATGGTGTTTGTTGGTTTATTTCCTTTGAAAACTTTAAAGGGTAACAGAGCGTTTGCTTCTTCACCAGAAATTCCTTGCTTCTCGAATTCGGCTTTTACTTGAGCTTCTGTTTTTCCATTTAATAACGCTTCTGTTTGAGCAAAAAAGTTAGACATTAATTTATTATGATGGTCGTCATCGCCGTATAACGGTTTTACAAAACCAATAAAATCGGTTGGAATTAATTTCGTTCCCTGATGAATTAATTGAAAAAAAGCGTGTTGCGAATTGGTTCCGGGTTCGCCCCAAATAATAGTTCCGGTTTGGTAATTTACTGGTTTTCCATTGCGACCAACACTTTTTCCGTTGCTTTCCATTATGGCTTGTTGGAGATACGGTGCTAATTTTTGAAGGTATTGTGAATACGGAATTAACGCTTCACTTTCTGCTCCGAAAAAGTTGTTGTACCAAATGCTAAGTAATGCTAGAATAACTGGAATATTTTTATCGAAAGAAGCTGTTTTAAAATGCTCGTCCATTTTATTAGCACCACTTAATAATTTATCAAAATTGTCATATCCTACAGATAAACTTATTGATAAACCTACGGCACTCCAAAGTGAAAAACGTCCGCCAACCCAATCCCA
>JAYVFV010000120.1:0-4504 GCA_043772885.1 Flavobacteriales bacterium | reverse complement strand
TCTTTTCTAAATATTTTATTTTTTCAATATTTTCAATCCGCCCCTCTAAATTGGTTAAAATCTTGTTTAAATCAAATTGCGTGTCCGTTGCTACAACTTCAACAAAAAAATGAATGGAAGTATATATTTCTTTTAAAATGTTTTGATTTATATGATACTCTTTTGATCCTAATGTTATCATAGTATCAAATTCTATTGAATCAGTTTTCACATTGTCAATAAAAATTTCATCTTCAATAAAAACATTTTGAAAAATAAGGTTTTCAATATTTGAAAGTACTAATTCTTCGAGCTTAAATTTGTTTACAAATTTTCTATTCTCTATATCTTCGTAATCCATTATTAATTTTTTATGTAGATTGTTTTAGTGTTTATTTTGTTCTTTTCAACCCAAAAATAAACTTTTAAATTTTCAATTTTATAAAACGAAGATTAATCTAGTTTACTATTTGACTGAATTATTCATTATCGGACAATAATAGAAAAAGAATTTAAAAAAATGAATAGTTTTTTTGAAATTGGGACAACCGTCGGACAAGAAGCGAATAAAAAAACCGTAAACGCTTATTTATAAGCTGTTTACGGTTTAGTGTTGCGGAGAAAGAGGGATTCGAACCCCCGGACCTGTTACAGTCAACAGTTTTCAAGACTGCCGCATTCGACCGCTCTGCCATTTCTCCAATAAAGTCATTCATTTTCTGAATGCGAGTGCAAATATAACAACCTTTTTTTGTTTTCCAAATACTATTGGTACAAAATAAAGATTAATTTGTGTTTTAAGAAGCAATTGTTTCATTATCCATACTTTGAATAAAAAAAAATTATAAATACTTATTCATTTAGATAAAAAGGAATAAAAAAAATCCACTTTTCAGTGGATTAAAATTTTACTATTTAGCTTCTTCTTTATGGGCACAACATGCTTTTTTTTCTCCTGTTGCGCAAGCTTTTTTCTCTTCTTTAGTAAAAGCTACTGCTTTTTCAGTTTTAGCTACTTTCTTTTTAGCTTTTGGTTCTTGTGCGTTGATATCCATCGAAAATAAAAAGGCAACAACAGCAAACAATACTACGACTTTTTTCATTTTTTTTATTTTTAGTTATTAGTATTCTATAACCTCAAAAATAGATTTTTATTATTTACTGCAATGAATTTTAACAAAATGTTGTTAGTTAAAATTATTTAATGTTGACGGACAAACATAATTTGTTGTTTTAATTCCAGTATTCTTTATGGCAGAAAAACCTCCTAAAACATTAATTACATTGTGATAACCTCGAGCTTTTAATATAGAAGCCGCAATCACCGAACGATAACCGCCTGCACAATGCAAGTAAAAATCTTCTTCTTTAGGAAATTCCGATAAATGACTATTTAAAAAATCCAACGGCGTGGATGGCACGTCTAAAATATGCTCAGCACTATATTCCCCTGATTTTCTAACATCAAACACCAGAGCTTTCTCTTCTATCTTTGTTTCTAATTCTTGCGCTGTTACTGAGGTTATGGTGTCAAATTCAAATCCTGCGTTTTTCCAAGAATTAAATCCTCCAGCTAAATATCCTAAAGTATTATCATATCCAACTCTAGCCAAACGCTGAATTGTTTCTACCTCTCTGCCTTCTGGTGCAACTAAAATAATAGGTTGTTTGCTATCTAAAATTAAAGCACCAACCCATGGAGCAAATCCGCCGTTAATTCCAATAAAAATTGATTTCGGAATATGTCCTTTGCCAAAATCATCTTCGTGACGGACATCCAAAATCAAAGCATCTGTTTCATTGGCAACCAATTCAAACGTTTTAGCATCGTAGGCTTTGGCTTGTGTAATAATATCTTCTACATCTCCGTAACCTTCTTTATTCAATTTAACATTCATAGGAAAATAAGCTGGTGGCGGTAATAAACCATCGGTAACTTCTTTCACAAATTCTACTTTGGTCATATCGGCACGAAGCGCATAATTGGTCACTTTTTGATCTCCAATGGTTCCAACAGTTTCTTTACTTAAATTCTTTCCACAAGCACTTCCTGCGCCATGAGCTGGATAAACAATTACATTATCAGCCAACGTCATTACTTTAGTTCTTAAACTATCAAATAAAATTCCGGCTAAATCTTCTTGTGTCATATCGGTTGCTTTTTGAGCTAAATCAGGGCGACCAACATCTCCTAAAAACAAAGTGTCGCCACTAAAAAGAGCGTAATCTTTTCCGTTTTTATCTTTTAGAAGATAGCAAGTGCTTTCCATTGTATGACCTGGAGTGTGCAAAACGGTAATCGTAATTTCTCCTAATTGAAAAACTTCTCCATCAGTGGCAATATGTGCTTTAAAAGTCGGATTAGCATGAGGGCCGAATACAATTGGAGCATGCGTTTTTTCAGCTAACGTAACATGTCCGCTTACAAAATCAGCATGAAAATGAGTTTCAAATATGTATTTGATTTTACCATTATTGGCATTTGCTTTATCGATGTAAGGTTGCACTTCCCGCAAAGGGTCAATAATTGCTACTTCACCATTACTTTCAATATAATAAGCGCCTTGTGCCAAACATCCAGTGTAAATTTGTTCAATAGTCATAATTGCAATTTTAGAAAAACAAAATTAATATCTTTAAATTAAACTAATAGTGTTTCTATATTTTTTTAACTTTTTATATCAGTTTCGATTCTTTTAGGATGATGTAAATCCCCATTAACAGTACCATCCAACCAAAACCCGTTTTTAATTTTTCGCCTGAAACCACTTTTGAAATGGCGTTTCCAATAAAAATTCCCACAATCGAAAAACCTGAAAATGTCAAAAGAAATTGCCAATCTATAATTTGATCGGGACGAATATCTCCTAAAAACCCTATCAATGATTGTGTTGCCACTATAAAAAGTGACGACCCTACTGCAATTTTCATAGGCGTTTTAGCTAAGAAAATTAAGGCCGGAATTATAAGAAATCCACCTCCTGCTCCAACCAAACCAGCGATAAATCCGATAAACAATCCGTTTAAAATGATTTTAAAATAATTCAAAGGTGCTGATTTAGTACTACTTTGATCGTTAAATGGTTTAATCATTCGGATAGAAGCAACGATCATAACAACCGCAAAAACCAGCATAATAAATGTGGGTTTATGAAGTGTAAAACCAGCGAAGTAAAAAACTTCGTCTGGAATTTTCGGAACAATAATTCTTCTCGTGAAAAATACAGCAATGATCGTTGGAACTCCGAATAATATTACTTTTTTAAAATCAACTACTTTTTCATTTGCCTTTTGAATGCCTCCTACAATGGCAGTCGCTCCCACAATAAAAAGAGAATACGCTGTTGCTAAAACAGGTTCAATTCCCATTACATAAACCAAAATCGGAACCGACAGTATCGAACCGCCGCTACCTATTAATCCGAGTGTAATTCCGACTAAAACAGCAAGAATATATCCTATCATTTGAGTAAACTCCATTATCGTTTTAAAACTTTTTCATACATGGCAATCCATTCTTCTACTGTGACTTTAGTGAGCAATTGTCCGATTAAATCATACGGAATATCATTTAACTTTTTAAATCGAACACAGCTTTTTCCCATATCCAATCGTGCTTTGCTGTGTTTTGGAAATTCTGATACAAACCAATCGTGTAGTTTTTTATCCGCATAGACAACCATATGATACATATTAACCGTGTTTTTTTGAGAGGCAAATCCGAAAAAAGGCAATGGGTCTTTTGGATTGCAATGATAACCGTTTGGATAAATTTCATGTGGCACAACATAGCCCATCATACCATAACCCATCACTTCCTTAAAACCTTGAGGCAAATTATCTAACGAAACTTTTCGAAGTTTTTCGATGACTTTTCTTCTATCTTCTGGCAATTCTGCAATATATTGATCTGGTGTTTTGGCGTCTGATTGCATATCTTCAACACTATTTGATAGTTATTAACTCAAACAAAAGTAATAATAAAAAAATTTAATAAATTTACAACTGAAATACTATTTGCTAATTTATGTCAAAAAATCCAATTCGTAAAGACAAAACTTGTTTGAACTGCAATCATGTTGTTGATTTGCGTTTTTGTCCAAATTGCGGACAAGAAAACACCGATACTCGTAAAACATTTCACCACTTATTTGTTCATTTTTTTGAAGATTTAACGCATTATGAGAATGCTTTTTGGAAAACAATCAAAAATCTTTTATTAAAACCAGCATCGTTGACTAAAGAATACCTTTCTGGGAAACGATTGTCCTACCTTGCTCCTGTTCGTTTGTATATTTTTATAAGTTTTGTAACGTTTTTTTTGATTGCTGTTTTCCCCGATAGTGATACCACTGATAGTGATGCAATAAAAAAAGAAAATGTTATTGAGAAAAAAGCCGATTCTCTTGTAAAATACAATCCAGTTTTAAAAAAGCAGAACTACAATACAGATTATAATTTTGGTTATGATTCTGTTGCCGAAATGGATTCTATACGAAAAGTCAATCCCAATCAAATTCATGAT
>JAYVFV010000119.1:0-4533 GCA_043772885.1 Flavobacteriales bacterium | reverse complement strand
TGATTGGGTCGTAATTCCCCAAAATTGCCAGCCAATTGCATGGGAATGTCTAGTGGTGGCCTAAAAAAGTTTTGAGGAAAGTTGGACTGAGCGAAAATAGGCGTACAAAAAATCAAAAGTGCGTGTAAAAATTTCATCGTATAAAGCTTTTGGCTAAGGTAAAAAAAACAGAGCAAAAATATTCTATTTTTTAAAAAATTATAAGTAGTTATTTTTCAAACGCTTAGTTCATCTCGCGTGTCAAAAAGGAAAATTTTAGAAAAAGTATTGGTTTAATTCATTTGGAATGTTAACTTTGTTCGAATTAGTAATGAACCAATATTTAGAATGAGTGAAATTGTAGAAATAATTGATACTCTTGAAAGTAGGATTGAAAAACTTATTAGCAATGTCGTAAGTTTGGAAGGAAAAAATCAAGAGCTACAACACCAATTAAAATATGCTGCTACAAATGTAACAAATCAATCTCAAGTTGTTGAAACACTCAAGAAAGATTACGAAACGCTCAAAATAACCAATTCATTATTAGGCAGTGAAGATTACAAACGAGATACAAAGCTTAAAATAAATTCATTAATTCGTGAAATTGATTACTGTATAGCACAGCTAGCAGATTAAAAATATGGACGAAAAGCTTAAAATTAAAATATCAATCGCCGACAGAGTTTACCCTTTAACGGTCAACCCTTCGCAAGAAGAAGGACTGCGAAGTGCTTCCAAAAAAATTGATGCGATGATTAAGCAATATGAAGAAAATTACGCCGTTCGAGATAAACAAGATGTTTTAGCCATGTGTGCTTTACAATTTGCTTCTCAATTAGAACAAAAGCAATTAGACAAATCTATTGATGGAACAGAAACCATCGACAGATTATCAAAAATAAATGATTCATTAGAGCAATATCTCTCTAAATAAAATACGTTCTTTTACAGCAACTAAAAATACTGCCTACATTAGTTCACATTTGGTAAACTCAACACTAACAAATTAAAATGAGTAAATCGTCGCTACTATAGTACGTCCTGATTCGTCAGGAAAACTTGAACAGTGAGTTAGCTCAAAACTTGTCCATTCGAGTTTATTCAAGCAATTAATGTAGGCTTTTTTATATCTAAAATTTAACCAAACTATGAGTACAACACTATTGATAATTTTTGCAGTAATAGGGGGAGTTGCCGGTGGTTTTGCAATTGCAAAATTCCTCGAAAAAAGCAATGTTTCCCATATGATTAATAATGCAAAAAAAGAAGCAGCATCTATTTTAAAAGGCGCTAATTTAGAATCTGAAAATATTAAAAAAGACAAATTACTTCAGGCAAAAGAAAAATTTCTTGAATTAAAATCAGAACACGAACAAGAGATTTTAAACAAAGATAAACGCATTGCAGAAACCGAAAAACGAACAAGAGATAAAGAATCTCAAGTGTCTAGCGAATTAGCCAAAGCAAAGAAAATCAACGATGATTTTGAAGCGAAAACTAACGAATACACAGCTAAAACAGAAGTTCTTGATAAGAAATATCAAGAAGTAGAACGAATGCATAAAAGTCAGGTCGAACAATTGGAAGTTATTTCTGGACTTTCTGCTGAAGATGCTAAAGAGCAATTAGTCGAAAGTTTAAAAGCAGAAGCGAAAACCAAAGCAATGTCGCATATTCAAGACACTATTGAAGAAGCAAAATTAACAGCGCATCAAGAAGCGAAGAAAATTATCATCAGTACGATTCAGCGTGTCGGAACCGAAGAAGCAGTAGAGAATTGCGTTTCGGTTTTCAACATCGAATCGGATGATGTAAAAGGTAGAATCATCGGTCGTGAAGGACGAAACATCCGTGCGCTGGAAGCTGCTACCGGTGTAGAAATCATTGTTGACGATACACCTGAAGCAATTATCCTTTCTTGTTTTGATCCAGTGCGAAGAGAAATTGCCCGTTTGTCGTTACACAAATTAGTAACTGATGGACGTATTCACCCAGCTAGAATTGAAGAAGTGGTTGCTAAAACTGCCAAACAAATCGACGAAGAAATCATCGAAGTGGGTAAACGAACCGTTATCGATTTAGGAATTCACGGTTTACATCCTGAACTGATTAAAATAGTAGGTAGAATGAAATACCGTTCGTCTTACGGACAAAATTTATTGCAACACTCGCGCGAAGTTTCGAAACTTTGCGGTATCATGGCAGCCGAATTAGGATTGAATGTGAAATTGGCCAAACGTGCCGGTTTACTTCACGATATTGGTAAAGTGCCCGATGCGGAAAGCGATTTACCACACGCATTACTTGGAATGCAATGGGCAGAAAAATACGGTGAAAAAGAAGAAGTGTGCAACGCCATTGGAGCCCACCACGATGAAGTAGAAATGAAGTATTTGATTTCCCCGATTATTCAAGTTTGTGATGCTATTTCTGGAGCACGTCCTGGCGCACGTCGTCAAGTATTGGATTCGTACATTCAGCGTTTGAAAGATTTAGAAGATATCGCTTTCGGATTTAACGGTGTGAAAAATGCCTACGCTATTCAAGCGGGACGTGAATTGCGTGTGATTGTAGAAAGTGAAAAAGTAAGCGACGATATGGCTTCTAGTTTATCATTCGAAATCTCGCAAAAAATCCAAACCGAAATGACGTATCCTGGTCAGGTAAAAATCACGGTGATTAGAGAAACGAGAGCGGTGAATATTGCGAAGTAATCAAAAGAGTTTTATATAAAAACCTGTCGGAAACGGCAGGTTTTTTTTTGGCGTTCCCCTGCGGGTCGGGCTTTCCACTTTATCTTTTATTTATTCCGCAAGCTCCATAAATAAAAGGATACCGTTGCAATCCCTAACGCGGGCATCCGTTTAAAAACAAGTCATTGCGAGCGTAGCGAAGCAATCTTTTCACGCTTACGTTAGCGTCATGAGATTGCCGGGCTCCGCTCGCAATGACGGTGCTCCATTCGACTACTTTCTCGGATGAAAACTATTCATTATCTGCCTCAAATGCTTTCGATCCAAATGCACATATATTTCGGTTGTAGTTATCGATTCATGTCCGAGCATCAATTGAATCGCTCTTAAATCGGCACCGTTTTCTAACAAATGTGTTGCAAAAGAATGGCGGAATGTGTGTGGACTAATACTTTTCTGTAAATCGATTTTTACGGCTAAATCTTTTATAATAGTAAAAACCATGGCACGAGTAAGTTGTTTTCCTCTGCGATTTAAAAAGAGCGTGTCTTCATGTCCTTTTTGGATTGACAAATGACTTCTAACTTGATCTTTATATAAGTTGATGAATTTTTGTGTGACTTCACTTATTGGAACAAACCGTTGCTTATTTCCTTTTCCTGTGATTTTTATAAAACCTTCCTCAAAAAACAAATCGGAAATTTTAAGTGTAACCAATTCGGATACACGTAATCCACAACCATACAACGTTTCCAACATCGCTCGGTTTCGTTCGCCTTCATTAGACGACAAATTAATAGCCGCAATTAAATCGTCTATGTTTTGAATGGACAACGTATCGGGAAGTTTTCGTCCAATTTTTGGTGTTTCGATTAACTCCATCGGACTGTCTTTACGATAATCTTCAAAAATTAAATAAGAAAAAAAACTCTTTAATCCTGAGATAATTCGGGCTTGACTGCGGGCATTAAGCTCTTTTGAAACCGCATAAATAAATTGCTGAATGGTTTCTTCTGTGATTTTAATGGGAGAAACTTCAATGGCATTCACTTCTAAAAAAAGACACAACCGCTCAATATCAAAAGTATAATTATCGATAGTATTTTGCGACAATCCTCTTTCGATTTTTAAATACGATTGAAAACTTTTTAAAAAGGAATTCCAGTTCATACTTACAAATATAAAAGAATAAAAAAAATAACTATCGAGAACTTTATATCTACATCATGATTATAGAAGTTAGATTTTCGGATTAGTTACGTCGAGTCTATTATATCGACATCCTATTCATCGCTACCATTCCGTCTTTCCCGCGCAGGCGGGACTCGAGGGTTTACCCGAACAGGCGAAGCAATCCATTTTTTGCCGTATGGATTCCCGCCTGCGCGGGAAAGACGCAGTATACCTAATATATAATTTCAAAAAAAGAATAACCACAATTGGTATAAAGTTCCCGATAGTAATTCAAAAAAAACCATCACGAGTTATATGATGGTTGGTATTATTTGCAATTTTATTTTAGAATTTAAAAGCAAGTCCACCCATTATGTTTAAACCGCTAATGTTAGTTTTACCAGTAACATCGGCATCTCCAGCTTGCGATTTAGTAGATTTTAAACTACTTGCTTCATAACTTAACTGTGCGATAATCCCTAAACTATCTGTAAAATAATAATTACCTCCAGCATTTAAACCATAATTTAAACCTGAATATTTTTTTTCAAAAAATGAATTTGGAGTATTTGTAGTTATGCTTTTGTCTCTGCCCGAGGCATAACCAACTGTTGGACCAACAAAAATATTTACTTTATCTTTATTAAGTAAATAAAATCTTCCCGATAAACTTACTTTAATAATG
>JAYVFV010000118.1:0-14057 GCA_043772885.1 Flavobacteriales bacterium | reverse complement strand
GTGATGGTATTAATACATTCATCAAAGATTTATACAACGATTATGATATTTATAATAACTACTTAAATTTTTTCGATAAGAGTTTTACGAGTCCGCTTTCTAGAACCGGAATTGACGTTTACAATTACGTTTTAGCCGACAGTTCCTTCATCGATAACAAATGGTGTTATAACATTGTTTTTTACCCAAGAAGAAAAAACGAACTGACTTTTAAAGGCGATTTTTGGGTGAATGACACCACGTTTGCTATTAAAAATATCAATATGGCAGTAACGAAAAGTGCCAATATTAACTGGGTAAAAGACATTTATTTGGAGCAAGATTTTGAGGTGTTAAACGACTCAGTGTTTCTGTTAACACGTGATTATTTAATGTCCGATTTTGCGCTGAATAAAAAAGAAAAGTCAAAAGGCGTTTATGGTAAAAGAACCTCGTTGTATCGAAATCATAAATTCAATGAAGAAAAATCCGAAAAATTTTACAAGCAAGAAGTCAATCTTGTCGACTTAAGTGCCTACAATAAAGACGATGAATATTGGAATGAAAACCGATTTGAAAAACTCAATAAAGACGAACAAAGTATTTACAAACTGATAGACACTTTAAAAACAGTCAAGAAATTCAAGCAACTTTATAACATTGTATCTATTTTAGGTAGCGGTTATATCGAATTTAAAAACTTCGATTACGGCCCAATTTTCTCCACTTTTGGCTATAATGATGTTGAAGGAATCCGATTAAGAGTTGGAGGAAGAACCTATTTCGGCCCGAACGATTTATGGCGATTACAAGGATATACAGCGTACGGATTTAGTGATAATAAATTCAAATACGGTATCTCCGGAAAATGGATGATCGACAAGAAAAATCGAATCATTATTTCAGGTGGAAATCGCCGCGATGTAGAACAAATTGGCGTTAGTCTAACCACAACCAATGATGTACTAGGAAGGAGTTTTGCCTCTTCCAGTTTACTTTCATCGGGAAATAACGGCAAACTCACCAACATCAATTTAACCAATGTGGCAGTAGAAATAGAATTGGTAAAAAATCTCGTTATCGGAACCGGATTTTCCTACCGAACATTAGTCTCAGCGTCGCCAACTTTTAAGCTCGATTATTTTACCGATGCTACGCAAACCAACACAAAAGACAACGTAAAACAATCGGAAATCAATCTTCAAGTCGAATACACACCCAATAAAAAATACATTGGTTATGGTGTCGAAAGATTGTTTGTTGACAATCCGTTTAGTCGTTTCTTCGTCAATTACAGTCAAGGAATTAAAGGCGTTTTTAACAGCGATTTCGATTATCAGAAAGTGCAATTGTATTTCAAACAGCCTATAACAATCGGACCTTTGGGAAGAACTAGTATTACGATGGAAATAGGGAAAACCTTCGGTAAAGTACCACTCGGGTTGTTGAGTATTATTCCAGGAAATCAATCTTATTTCAATATTGATAATACCTTTTACAATTTGAATTTTTACGAATTTGTTTCCGATCAATACACGACAGTCAATTGGGAGCACAATTTTCAAGGTCGTTTGTTTTCGAGAATCCCGATGATGCGAAAACTCAATTGGCGCGAAATCATTGGCATACGTGGTGTTTATGCGTCGGTTTCTGACGAAAATAAATTCATTAATGCTTCTGGTTTACAGTACAATTCGCCAACCAATGGCTATTGGGAATATAGCGCCGGAATCGGAAATATTTTCAAAGTGTTCCGCCTCGATTGCAGTTGGAGAGGCAATTACAGAGACGTTCCCAATACTAATAATTTCACAATAAAAGGTTCGTTTGGTTTTTACTTTTAGTCATTGCGAGGTACGAAGCAATCTCATGATAATTTTTATTTGAAGCAATCTCCAGCTATTCATTGCAAGCTTGTTCGTAAAAAACAATTTTATAAGTCCAAAAAATAGCTTCCGTTGGTCGCTTTTTTTGGCTAATAAAATAAAGTTTTTTTCATCACAAGGCTTTCCATTACTATCTGGGCTAATTAGTATATCATGCAAAACGCCATCGATTACTTATCCAAAAAAGACGAGAAACTAAAATTCATCATTGACAATTTTGGACATCCCATTATCCAATACCGCAACGAAGGATTTGCATCACTGTGTCATATTATTTTAGAACAGCAAGTTTCGATAGCTTCCGCGAAAGCGTGTTACGATAAAATCCAAAACTATTTCGGAGAAATCACACCACAAATTATTTCCAATTGCAATGACGAAGAATTAAGAAATTGCGGTGTTTCCCGACAAAAAATAATATGCTTGAAAGATTTGGCTTCCAAAGTAATTTCCAACGAAATTGATTTTTCGATTTTTTCCTCAAAATCCGAAGCGCAAATTAGAGCCGAACTCATCACAATAAAAGGAGTTGGCAATTGGAGTATCGAAGTGTATTTAATGTTTTGTTTGCAAAGTCAAGATATAATTCCACTTGGAGATATCGCCATCAAAAACACTATAATCGAATTGTATGCCCACAATTCAATAGAAGAAATGGAGGCACTTTCACACAATTGGAAACCCTACAGAACAATGGCGTCCTATATTTTGTGGCATTATTATCTTAAGAAGCGCAATAAAATTTAAATATAAGGGGTATTTTGAAGCTAAATTTGAGTTAAATGCGACCTTTAATTTCCAGATGCTGTTATTTTTGTTTCCTTGAACTGTTCAATATGAAAAAATTATCAAGCCTGATCTTATTGTGTTTTATTTCCAATAGTGTTTTTCCCCAAAGTGTAAAAGGTGTTTTGGTTCAGGAATTTATTTCATCGATTGGGAATGATACTATTTTGACTAAAAAAGAGAAAACACCATTATTGTTTGATTATCGTTATTCACAAGGCTTGTCAGTTCAAAACCTGATTACCACTAACAAATCGTCTATTGGTATTATCTTTAAGAAACAAAATGGAACAATTGCTCCCATAGAAAATAAGATTATTTCTCCTACAAATTTGGTTTTTTATAAAGATTTTAGCCGCGATATCTTTATGTATATTTCGACCACAGATAATACTGATTTGGCCATTAAGGATAGACTGTCGGCTACGTTCATTTGGCAATTAGTTAATGAAACCAAAGTCATAAATGGGCACGTTTGTAAAAAAGCCACCACAGTAAATAAATTATTTAAAATAAAGGACTTGCCGATTACTGCTTGGTATTGTGAAAAAATACCGATAAATGACGGGCCATTTAATTATACAGGCTTGCCAGGATTTATTATGCAGATAGAGATTGGAAATTTAACCACCTACACGTTTAAGGATTTGATTTTCAATGATGAATTGTATGTCATCGAAGAACCCCAAAATTCAGCATCGCCAGTAACATTTGAAGAAAACAAAAGGCGATAATCATTCAAATTCAAATGATTATCGCCATTGCCTAAAACGTATTTCTGACTCATCTAACTACCTCTTAAACTGGCTGTCAATGCTGTATTTCCCGGGACCCGTGAAAAACAATCCCAGATAAATCACAAAATACACAAACGCATCATTGAATTTAAAACCATTTTCGCCCTTTTCAAGTATTGCACCCGGAAAAATAAACAGAAAAATATACGCCATACAAAACGCCAATACCAAAAGACTGAAACGGGTAAACAATCCCAAAATTAAAAATAAACTACAGAATAATTCGGCGAAAATAGTTAACGCCAACGGTGTCGCACCTTTCATTCCTAAGAAACTAACGTTATTCGCCCAAAAATCGGAAGCTGCCATTTCATTAAAATGAATAAATTTTTCATAACCCATAAAAGCCATTAAAAAGCCAATTATCAATCGAATTAAGAGTAATCCCAAATCATTATTGATAGGATTTGCGGAAAGTAATGCTAGTTTTTTCATAATTTATAAAGTTAAATAGAGATTTGAAAAGTTGTAATTAAAAGTAAAGAACTTTAGATTATGTTTTCGCTTATTCGCAAATTGTTGTAAACATTACACTATTGATAATTTAATAGCGCTATTAAATGCAGATTTTCAATTTAAGTTGTTCTAGTTCTTAAAAATTTGTTATTTTTGCACCCGATAAAATTTATAACAAACATTTTAAATTTATGGAATCAATGATGATTTATGTGCCAATAATTATGGCGTTAATTGGATTAGCTTTTATGGCAATCAAAAGATCTTGGGTATTAAAACAAGACGCCGGAGACGGTAAGATGAAAGAAATTTCAGATTACATCTACGAAGGAGCTTTGGCTTTCCTAAAAGCAGAATATAGATTATTAGCCATATTTGTGATTTTAGCAAGTATTGTTTTAGCGGGTATTACTTTTTTACCAGGCGTTAAAACACATTTATTTATAGTAGTTGCTTTTGTTTTCGGAGCTTTCTTTTCGGCTTTAGCTGGAAACATGGGAATGAAAATCGCAACAAAAACAAACGTTCGTACAACACAAGCAGCGCGTACTAGTTTACCACAAGCATTAAAAGTTTCTTTTGGTGGTGGAACAGTAATGGGATTAGGAGTTGCTGGTTTGGCAGTTTTAGGTTTAACAGGTTTCTTTATTATATTGTTTCATTTCTTTATGAACGGAACATGGACTTCAACCGAAGACATGACAATAGTTCTTGAAACGCTAGCTGGTTTTTCTCTTGGAGCTGAGTCGATTGCTTTATTCGCTAGAGTAGGTGGTGGAATTTATACAAAAGCAGCCGATGTTGGAGCGGACTTAGTTGGCAAAGTAGAAGCGGGTATTCCAGAAGATGATCCTCGTAATCCTGCTACAATTGCAGATAACGTTGGTGACAATGTTGGTGACGTTGCCGGAATGGGTGCCGATTTATTCGGTTCGTATGTAGCAACAGTTTTAGCTGCAATGGTTCTTGGTAACTATGTCATTAAAGATATGGGCGGAAAAATCGATGACGCTTTTGGCGGAATCGGTCCAATTTTATTACCAATGGCAATCGCAGGTTTCGGAATCTTATTCTCTATCATCGGAACCATGTTAGTTAAAATTTCTGACGATAATGCGAAAGAAGCTCAAGTGCAAAAGGCTTTAAATATCGGTAACTGGGCTTCTATTATTATGACAGCTATCGCTTGTTTTTTCTTAGTTCAGTATATGTTGCCTGAAACAATGAAAATGACATTCTACGGTGAAGGTTTAAAAGATATTTCATCCATGAGAGTTTTTTATGCTACTCTTGTTGGTTTAGTGGTTGGAGGTGCAATTTCTTCAGTAACCGAATATTACACAGGATTAGGTACAAAACCAGTTTTGGCAATCGTACAAAAATCATCAACCGGAGCAGGTACTAACGTAATTGCTGGTTTGGCAACCGGAATGATTTCTACTTTTCCTACAGTACTTTTATTTGCTGCAGCGATTTGGTCTTCTTACGCTTTCGCTGGATTTTACGGAGTAGCACTTGCGGCTTCGGCAATGATGGCTACTACTGCGATGCAATTGGCAATCGACGCTTTCGGACCAATTTCTGATAACGCAGGAGGAATTGCCGAAATGAGTGAATTGCCTAAAGAAGTTAGAACAAGAACCGATATTTTAGATTCAGTTGGTAATACTACTGCTGCAACAGGAAAAGGTTTCGCAATCGCTTCTGCTGCTTTAACATCGTTAGCATTATTTGCTGCTTATGTAACCTTTACAGGAATTGATGGTATCAACATCTTTAAAGCGCCAGTATTGGCAATGCTTTTTGTTGGTGGAATGATTCCAGTTGTGTTCTCTGCATTAGCAATGAACTCAGTAGGAAAAGCAGCAATGGATATGGTATATGAAGTACGTCGTCAGTTTAAAGAAATTCCAGGAATTATGGAAGGAACAGGTAAACCAGAATATGCAAAATGTGTCGATATTTCTACAAAAGCCGCTTTGCGCGAAATGATGTTACCAGGAATTATGACTATTGGTTTTCCAATTGCAATTGTATTATTAGGTAAATTAGTTTATGGTGATAACAACCAATTAATAGCTGAAATGTTAGGTGGTTATATGGCTGGAGTTACAGTATCAGGTGTGCTTTGGGCTGTATTCCAAAACAACGCTGGTGGTGCTTGGGATAACGCTAAAAAATCATTCGAAGCTGGAGTAATGATTAACGGTGAAATGACATATAAAGGTTCTGATGCTCACAAAGCTGCAGTAACCGGAGATACTGTTGGAGATCCATTTAAAGATACTTCTGGTCCATCTATGAATATC
This sequence comes from Flavobacteriales bacterium, assembly GCA_043772885.1. Classification (GTDB taxonomy): domain Bacteria; phylum Bacteroidota; class Bacteroidia; order Flavobacteriales; family Flavobacteriaceae; genus Flavobacterium. Next base: position 7,844 of record JAYVFV010000118.1, on the reverse strand, counting down.
TTAATCAAATTAACGTGTCTTATCGGATTAGTAATTGCTCCAATCTTAGGGAATGGTCACGCAGAAGGAACCACAGAAATGAAATGTACTGTTGAAATGAAAGAGTGCAAAGATGGAATGATGGGCAAATGCGACATGAGCAAATGTGCTACTATGACCAAAGACGAATGTGCTAAAATGTGTGACTCTTTACAATGTACTCCAGAGCAAAAAGAAGCTTGTCTTTCTCATTATGGTGCTGATGGAAAATTCATCGCAGATAAAAAAGACTGTTGTGCTAAAAAAGAAACAGCTACTGCAACAAAAGACGTTAGAGTTGAAATTACGAACACTAACGGAAAAGCAAAAGCTACCGTTACAACTACTGTTGATGGTAAATCGACAACACAAACTTTTGAAGGTACAGAAGCTGAAGTAAAAGCGAAAGTAGAAGCTTTGAAATAGTAATTGATATAGTACATATAAAAATGCCCTCCAATTGGAGGGCTTTTTTTTTATATTGAAATCATAAAGATAAATTTTACAGCTTCTTATCATTGCAAATTTTTTCTTATTTTTATCAAAAAAAGTAATGAAAAAAATTATTTGTATATTCTTTCTTTTCAATCAATTAGTATATTCTCAGTTAGCTTTAATTCCGCAGCCAAAAGAAATCCAACAACAAGCTGGTAATTTTCATTTAAGCAACACGACTTTTTTTTTAGTAAATGATCTCGACAATAATGAAGTAGCCTTGTTCAATGCCTATTTACAAATCAAATACGAATACGAATTAAAAGTCCTTACTAACTCTAAAAACGCTACTAATAGCATCAGTATTTATGTAGAAAATGAAAAAGATACTATTTCTGAAAAATACGAATTGGTAGTAAATCCAAAACAAATCACTATTAAATCTGTCGGAAATGCAGGTGTTTTTTATGCGTTTCAAACCTTAATGCAATTGCTTCCTGTTGCGAAATATAAGGAAGCTAAAATTCCTTGTGTCACAATAAAAGACGAACCTAAATTCACTTGGCGTGGAATGCATCTCGATGTGAGCCGTCATTTTTTTTCGGTGGATTTCGTTAAAAAATACATCGATTATCTGGCGATGTACAAAATGAATACTTTTCACTGGCATTTAACAGACGACCAAGGTTGGCGTATCGAAATTTTGAAATACCCGCTGCTTACACAACTAGGTTCTATCAGAATGAAATCGATGATTGGGCATTTTAGCGAACACCGTTTTGACGACAAATTTTACAAAGGATTTTATACGCAAGACGAAATTAAAGACGTTGTCGCCTACGCACAAAAACGCCATGTAACTATTATTCCGGAAATCGAAATGCCCGGACATGCATTAGCGGCACTAGCGGCATATCCTCAATATTCGTGTACTGGAGGCCGAGTTAATGTCGCCACACAATGGGGAAGTTTTGATGATGTTTTATGTCCAACTAAAGAAGAAACCTATCAATTTGTTGAAGAAATTTTAGATGAAGTAATGGTGTTATTTCCGTCGAAATACATTCATGTTGGTGGTGACGAATGTAGTAAAGTACGTTGGAAAACCTGTCCAAGTTGCCAAGCGTATATGCGACAAGAAGGCATGCAAGACGAGACAGAATTGCAAAGTTATTTCATCCGTCGAATAGAACATTTTTTAAATGTTTACGGTAAAAAATTAATTGGTTGGGACGAAATCTTAGAAGGTGGTTTGGCTCCAAATGCGACTGTAATGAGTTGGAGAGGTACAGAAGGCGGCATCGCTGCTGCAAAAGACAATCATGATGTAGTTATGAGTCCAGGTTCTCATTGCTATTTCGATCACTATCAAGGCGACCCAAAAAACGAACCTTTAGCTATTGGCGGTTATACCACAGTCGAAAAAGTATATTCGTTTAATCCAATTCCAACCGAACTAACGCCAGAAGAAGGGAAACATATTTTAGGCGCTCAAGGTAATGTGTGGACAGAATACATCAACACACCTGCGGAAATAGAATACATGGCGATGCCGAGAATGGCAGCCTTGGCTGAGGTAGTTTGGGGGACTTCAGAACCCGATGGTTATCCAAATTTTCAAACGCGATTGATTAAACATTTTGATTTGTTAGATCAGATGAACGTCAATTATAGTAAATCAATTTTTCAAATTACGACCAATGTAAGTCCGTCTAAAAATGGAAACGGAATAGAATTAAATTTAAAATCGGCTTATGGAACCAAAGGAATTCACTACACTACAAATGGAGATTTACCTTTTTTAGAATCTGCAGCATATGTAAATCCGATTTCAATTACCGAAAGCAGTACTTTAAAAGCAGGGTATTTCGACGATGGTTTGTTGAAAAGTGCAATTACCGAACAAGCGTTTTTTATAACACAATCTACTGGAAAAGCGATTACTTTAGTAACCGAACCACATCAAAACTATGCCATTGGAGGTAAATTTACTTTAGTGGATGGCGTTCGTGGTGACATGCAAAAATACAGTCGCGATTGGCTTGGATTTTTAGGAAATGATTTTAATGCAACAATCGATTTAGGAACACAAAAAGCGATTTCAAAAGTAACTATAGATGTATTATACAGTGATGGAAGTTGGATTCACTATCCAAAAAATATTGAAGTATTGGTATCGAATGATGGCATAAACTTTAAAAGCGTCAAGTTGGTTTCCAATACCGAAATCATTTCTAAAAAAGGAGTAGTCGACATGAATTTTCCAACAGAAAATGCAAAATTCGTAAAAATTATCGCTCAAAAAATTGACAAAATTCCAGATGGTTTACCTGGTGCAGGATCAAACGCGTGGTTGTTTGTTGATGAAATTATGGTAGAATAAATAGATTTCCATTTTTACTCCCTCTCCTTTGGAGAGGGTTGGGGTGAGGTTTTTATTAAAATAAACAATATGGCAAATCGTAGAAATTTTATTAAAACTGCTGCAGTAGGAGCTGTTGCTTTAGCTTTGAATTCTTTTAAAGGAAAGGAAGATGAACCAACTATTGCTTCTAAAAAAGTAAATAAACCCATCGTGATTTCCACTTGGAATTTTGGCGTACAAGCCAATGGAGCGGCGTGGGAAATCTTAAAGAATAACGGAAGAGCACTCGATGCTGTTGAAGCTGGAGTGAAAATCCCAGAAGCAGATCCCAACGAAAGAAGCGTAGGTTACGGCGGAAGACCCGACAGAGACGGACGCGTAACACTCGATGCTTGTATCATGGATGAGTTTTCCAATATTGGTTCGGTGGCGTGTTTGGAATACATCAAACATCCTATTTCTGTCGCTCGTGCTGTGATGGAAAAAACACCTCATGTGATGTTGGTCGGTGATGGTGCTTTGCAATTTGCGCTGTCACAAGGATTTGTAAAAGAGAATTTATTGGTTGAAGCTTCTGAAAAAGAGTGGAAAGAGTGGTTGAAAACCAGTCACTACAAACCGATTGCCAATATCGAAAACCACGATACGATTGGAATGATTGCTTTAGATAGTTTCGGAAATCTTTCAGGTGCTTGTACAACAAGTGGCATGGCTTTTAAAATGCACGGTCGCGTTGGCGATTCTCCGATTATTGGTGCCGGATTGTATGTCGATAACGAAATTGGTGCTGCAACTGCAACAGGTCACGGCGAAGAAGTCATTCGAATTGCCGGCTGTCATTTGGTTGTAGAACTCATGCGTCACGGAAAATCGCCTCAAAAAGCGTGTCAAGAAGCTGTTGCTCGTATCGTAAAATTGACCAAAAATCGAAACAAAAATCTCAAAGACATTCAAGTGGGTTTTATCGCTCTGAATAAAAAAGGCGAATATGGTGCGTATTGTATTCAGGGCGGATTCAATTATGCGGTGAACGATAACTCCGGAAATAAATTAATTGATTCCGATTCCTTTTTGAAATAATGGCACAACTCGAAATTGCTTGTTTTAATTTAAATTCAGCACTCATTGCTCAAGAAAATGGTGTGGATAGAATTGAACTTTGTGACGGATTTGAAGTAGGAGGAGTAACACCAAATATTGCAACTACAAAGGAAGCAAGAGCCGCTTTAAAAGTTGATTTATTTGTAATGATTCGCCCGCGTGGTGGAAATTTTGCTTATTCAGAAGATGAGTTTAAAGAAATGAAATCCGCAATACAAGAGTTTAAAAAGCTAAAAGTTGACGGATTTGTTTTCGGAATATTACATCCAGATAAATCGATTAATAAAGTACAAAATTCAGAGTTGGTACAATTAGCAGCTCCTTTTCCTTGTACATTTCATCGTGCATTTGACGAAGTTACCGATGCATTTCAATCGTTGGAAGAAATTATTGAATGTGGTTTTCAAACGATATTAACTTCAGGTCAATCTCCTAATGTAATGGATGGAGCAAAGCGATTAGCTAAATTAGTTTCAAATGCCAACAATAGAATTACCATTATGCCTGGCGGAGGTTTACGATCTTCAAACATCGAAGTTATCCAACAGAAAACTAGAACCAATTGGTTTCATTCTTCTGCCATTACCGAAGGAAATCAAACTGCAAATGTTGACGAAATCAGGGCTTTAAAATCAAATCTAAAATGAAAAACAAAGTATTGAAATTGGCGACATTTTTTTTATTACCAATAGTGGTATTGTCGCAAAACACCAATCGCAATCTTAGTTCAGAAAAATGGAATTTCAAAAAAACAACCGATTCCAATTGGCTTACTGCAAAAGTTCCTGGCACTATTCACAACGATTTATATGCCAACAAAGTTATTCCGGATCCCTTTTTCGGAACCAATGAAAAACAATTGCAATGGATTGAAAATGAAAATTGGGAATACCAAACTACTTTTTCAATATCCGAAACCGAAATAGCAAATCAAAATGTTGTTTTACAATTCGACGGATTGGATACGTTTGCCGAAGTTTTCCTCAATGGAAATAAAATTTTGGATGCTGATAATATGTTTCGAACTTGGAAAGTGGATGTGAAAAGCAAATTGAAACTTGGGCAAAATAAATTGCGGATTGTTTTCTCTTCAGCAGTAAAAAAAGGAAAAGAAGCTGCTAAAAATTTACCGTATGTTTTGCCAGGAGAAGAAAAAATTTTCACTAGAAAAGCACAATATCAATTCGGTTGGGATTGGGGACCGCGATTTGTAACGGCTGGAATTTGGAAAAAAGCACAGTTGCATTTTTGGAATACAGCTACTATTTCTAATGTTAAATACAATCAGAAAAAATTAACGGATGAAGTTGCTGAATTGGAATTTATCGTATCCATAGAAAGTTTTAAAATCGGAAAGTTTCAACTAAAAATAAATGACAAAACAACAACGGTTCAATTGCAAAAAGGACAGAATAAAATCATTTTTCAATATCAAATAAAAAACCCAAAACGATGGTGGACGAACGGATTAGGAGATGCGTATTTATATCCGTTTGAAATAGATTTGTTTCAGAATAAAATTTCATTAGCATATTCAAAACTCGACATCGGCTTGCGAACTATCGAATTGATTCAAGAAAAGGATGCAATTGGTAAAAGTTTTTATTTCAAATTAAATGGCGTTCCGGTTTTTATGAAAGGCGCGAATTACATTCCGCCCGATATTTTTTTACCAAGAGCCAACGATTCGGTTTACAAAAGCATCATTAAAAATGCCGTTGCTGCGAATATGAACATGCTTCGGGTTTGGGGAGGTGGCGTTTATGCAGCCGATGCTTTTTATGATGAATGTGATAAAAACGGAATTTTAGTCTGGCAAGATTTTATGTTTGCGTGTGCGATGTATCCAGGTGATGCTGCTTTTTTGGATAATGTAAAAAATGAAGTTATTGATAATGTTATCCGTCTTCAAAATCATGCTTGTATAGCTTTGTGGTGTGGCAACAATGAAAATGATGAGGGTTGGCACAATTGGGGTTGGCAAAAACAATACAATTATTCGACAGTTCAAGAAGCTAGTATTTGGAATGATTACGAAAAATTATTCCATGAATTGATTCCGAAAACGTTAGACAGTTTACTTTCACCAAGCGAAAATCGATATTGGCCATCATCACCATCAATAGGTTGGGGAAAAAAGGAAAGTTTATTGCAAGGTGATTCCCATTATTGGGGCGTTTGGTGGGGAATGGAACCTTTTGAAATGTATCAGAAAAAAGTCGGGCGTTTTATGAGTGAATACGGTTTTCAAGGCATGCCTAATTTGGAAACTTTTAAATCGTTTGTCAATGATGAAGATTTGAATCTGAATTCAGAAGCTGTAAAAAATCACCAGAAGCATCCAACAGGTTATCAAACCATTCAAACGTATATGGAAAGGGATTATAAAGTTCCAACCTCTTTTGAAGATTACAGTTATGTTTCCCAATTACTACAAGCAGAAGGCATGAAAACGGCCATTGAGGCACATCGCCAAGCCAAACCGAACAGCATGGGAACTTTATATTGGCAATTCAATGATTGTTGGCCAGTAACGTCATGGAGTTCGGTAGATTATTATGGCAATTGGAAAGCGTTTCATTATCAAGCGAAACGGAGTTTTGAAAATCTTTTGATTTCCGTAAAGGAAGATGAAGAAGTTTATAAAGTGTATATAATAAACGATGATTTAAGAGCGTTTGATGGCGAATTACTTTTGGAGTTGTTTCGTTTTAACGGTCAGAAGCTATGGGGAATTAGAGATGAAATTAGTATTTCAAAAAATTCAAATGAAGTATATTTTGAAATTCCTAAAAGTGATTTTCAAAAATTTTCATTGAGAGAAGTTGTACTGTCCTTATCATTTAAATCTACTACTAAAGAAGCAAAATCGTCGTACTATTTTGTAAAACCAAAAGAGTTACAATTTACTAAACCCAACATCCAGATTAAAAAGTTAGATGAATTTACTATTGAAGTAACTTCGGATGTGTTGGCGAAAAATGTTTTTTTATCTTCAAAAGAAAACACTTTTTTTAGTGATAATTTTTTTGATGTAGTACCTAATCAAAAAGTAAAAATTAAACTTTCAAAAACTGTTAATGAAATTGTTGTTAAATCACTTTTCGATACGCTAAATTAATATAACATTCTTTTTATACAATAAAAAAAAGGTTGCCATTTCTGACAACCTTTAATTTATTAATTAATCTTTTAAAATTAATTTCTCTTAATTACTTTGATGATTTTATCTTTTCCTTCTGAAGTTACTTTTACAAAATAAGTAGCTTCTGCTAATGGAGATAAATCAATTTGAACATCAGTTTCATTTGTTTTTTTCGTCATAACTTCTTGTCCTAATATATTAAACACTAGGATATCAGAAATTACTCTAGAATAAGTAATATTCAAAATTGATGAAGTTGGATTTGGATAAAAACTAAAGTTCAAGTTATCAAATTCTTCATTTCCTAATAATACTGTAACGGCAACTGCAAAAGGTGTACTTCTACAACCTCCCACAACATTTACCGCCCAATAAGTAGAACCATTTGTTATAACAGTTGTTGATACTAATGGATTTGTGCCATTTTGAGCATCTAACAATGTAGCATACCATATTACACCAACCGGGCTAATTACAAGTGAAGCAATTGTAGCATTGTTTAAATTTACAACACTAAATGATTGCGAAGCACTTCCCGTTGGAGTAGGTGCAGTATTTATAGTCAAATTTAATGTAGCTGTATTACAAGCTGTAACTACAGTAACACCCGTTTGAGCAGTTGTGTATGTTACACCATTTGCAGGCCAAGTATACGAAGCACCAGCACAGATAGAAGTTGTCACACTTCCAGTAGTTGTAAGTGGTGTTATAGTTAAATTCAATGTAGCTGTATTACAAGCTGTAACCACAGTAACACCAGATTGTGCAGTAGTATATGTT
>JAYVFV010000117.1:0-4567 GCA_043772885.1 Flavobacteriales bacterium | reverse complement strand
AAGAAAGAAAAAATCCACCTGATAGAAGAGTCGTTTTCACTCCAGAAGAACTGGTTCGTTTGCAAAAAGAACATCCCGATGCTACTCTAAAAGTAGAAGCTTCTGATATCAGAGTTTTTGCTGATGAACAATACAGTAATCTTGGAATCGAAGTAAGCACCAACATGCTTGATTGTGATGTGTTGTTTGGTGTGAAAGAAATTCCAGTTGATGCTTTAATTCCAAATAAAAAGTACTTCTTCTTTTCCCATACTATAAAAAAACAAGTTCATAACCGAAAGTTATTGCAAGCTATTTTAGAAAAAAATATAGAGTTGTACGACCATGAAACAATTGTTGATGCTAAGAACAGAAGATTAATTGGTTTTGGAAGATATGCTGGAATTGTTGGAGCTTACAACGGTTTAAGAGGATTCGGAATCAAATACGATTTGTTTAATTTACCCAAAGCCGAGACTTTAAAAAGTAAAGATGATTTGATTACTCGTCTAAAACGTCAAACACTTCCCAATATAAAAATCGTTTTAACGGGTCACGGAAAAGTGGGAATGGGAGCTAAAGAAATCCTTGACGGAATGAAAATGAAACAAGTGACAAGTACTGATTTTCTTTCTAAAAATTATTCAGAACCTGTTTATACTCAAATCGATGTTTTAGATTACAATAAACGAGTTGACGGAACAGTAGCTTCCGACAATACCGATTTTTATAAAAATCCACAATTGTATACTTCCGATTTTGAACGTTTTAGCAAAGTCGCCGATGTTTTTATGGCAGGTCATTTTCATGGAAATAATGCTCCCGATATTCTTACACAAGACATGCTAAAAGCGGCGGATTGCAAAATAAAAGTCGTTGCCGATATTTCTTGTGATGTAGACGGACCAATTGCGTGTACCATCAAAGCATCAACAATCGCCGATCCATTTTATGGGTATTTGCCTTTCGAAAATAAAGAAGTGCCGCATCCGCATCCGGGTGCTGTTTTGGTAATGGCAGTCGATAATTTGCCTTGCGAATTGCCAAAAGATGCCAGTGAAGGTTTTGGTGAAATGTTTATGAAACACGTTATTCCCGCTTTTTTTAATGGTGATGCAGCCGGTATTCTACAAAGAGCCAAAATGACTGAGAACGGTAAATTGACGGAACGATTTAAGTATTTACAAGATTATGTTGATGGAAAATAAATACTACCAATCAATTTTTTTTTAATAGTTTTAAAATCTCAATAATGTTGGGATTTTTTTATTCAAAATAAGCATCAAGTCAAAAATTAAATTAAATTTGGCTACGTGATGGAAAGGCAAGACTATTCCAAATTCAAACCAACACTAAACCAACCTAAAAAACTATTATGAGCTCAACTTCTGTAAAGACCAATTATCCTGCTTTGTATACACTGATTACTGTGTTTTTCTTTTGGGGATTTATCGCTGCTGGAAACAGTATTTTTATTCCGTTTTGTAAACATTATTTTACACTAGATCAATTTCAGTCACAGTTGATTGATTTTGCTTTTTACACAGCGTATTATGTTGGCGCGTTATTGTTATTTGCTCTCGGAGATATTAGCGGTAAAGATATTGTTGGAAAATGGGGTTATAAAAAAAGTATCGTTTATGGATTGCTGTTTTCGGCAATTGGTGCTGGCGCAATGATTATAGCGGTGGAAGCTAATTTATATGCCGGAATGTTAGTCGGATTATTCATTGTAGCACTCGGATTTTCACTACAACAAACAGCAGCAAATCCGTTTGCAATTTTATTGGGAGATCCAAAAACGGGTGCAAGTAGAGTTAACCTTGGTGGCGGAATCAATTCATTCGGAACGACCATCGGACCAATTGTGGTGGCTTTAGCATTATTCGGAACGGCAGCTTCTGTTTCGGATGAACAAATAAAATCGTTAGAGTTAAACAAAGTAGTGCTTTTGTATATTGGTGTTGGATTGTTATTTATTGCCGCCGCAGCCTTATTTTATTTTTCTAAAAAAGTACCAAGCGGAATTGCTAATGAACCTATGGAAAAAGCCAATAAAGCATTGCGAACATTGGTTGTAATGACCGTATTGTTAGCGGCTTGTTTTGTTCCGATTTTCAAATCCTATCAAATAGACATGACCACATTAGGAGTGGAAGAATTATCAGATTTGCAATCGTATAGAATGCGATTCTTGGTTTTAGCATTAATGGTAGTTCTTGGAGGAATATTTTATTCCTACTTATCAGCACAAAAAAAATCAGAAGGTTGGGGAGCGATGCAATATCCACAATTGGTTTTAGGAATGTTAGCCATTTTTACATACGTTGGAGTAGAGGTTGCTATCGGAAGTAATTTAGGAGAATTATTAAAACTTCCTGAGTTTGGCAGTTTGCAATCGTCAGATATTGGACCTTATGTTTCGATGTATTGGGGAAGTTTAATGATTGGACGTTGGGCTGGAGCTATAAGTGTTTTTAATTTACAAGGGAGTAAAAAAACAATCGCACTGATCATAATTCCGTTAATCGCATTTGGTGTTATTTTAGGTGTAAATATCATCTCAGGAAAAGACATGACACCATTATATTACTATGTTTTTTGTGTGTTGATTCAAATTGGGGCTTTCTTTTTAAGTAAAGACAAACCGGCAAGAACGTTAATGATTTTTGGAAGCTTCGGAATCATAGCAATGTTAATTGGATTATTTACTGAGGGAACCGTAGCCATTTATGCTTTTCTAGCTGGAGGTTTAGCATGCAGTATTATGTGGCCTGCTATTTTTAGTTTGTCTATAATCGGATTGGGAAAATACACATCACAAGGTTCGGCGTTTTTAATTATGATGATTTTGGGTGGTGGAATTATTCCGCCAATTCAAGGAAAAATATCCGATATTATCGGAATTCATCAATCGTATTTTATTGCAGTAATTTGTTTTGCGTATCTAACATTGTTTGCTTTTTTAGTGAAAGGAATTTTGAAAAAACAAGGTATTGATGTTGACGCCATTGAAATGGAAGATATTGAATTAGAAGGAGGACACTAGAAAGTAATCAGTATTCAATGCTCAGTGGGCATATAAATAAAAAAAACTCCGATTGAAAAAAACTTTCTTTCGGAGTTTTTAATTGTATACAAATGGATGGCTGTTTAGCCCCGATTGCAGAGTAAATCCTTTTTTAAATTGCCACGGGTTTAAACCCATAGCAATTTAAAAAAGATTGAAACGAAAAGCGGGAATTACCATCACTGATAACTCCCGAACCATTCTGCTTCCAAAAAAACTACTTCCAATCTATTTTTCTAGAGAAATACATCACTGCAGCGAGTATTAAGAACAAGCCGATACTTCCTACTAAAAGTGCGTAATCTTCCAATTGGATGATGACAAAAATAAAGGTGTACAATACCGAAAGAGATATTCCGATGAACATTGGGAATTTCCGATTCTTTAAAATCGAGATCGAGTAAAATGTGATTAATGCTACTACTGAACTTCCTGCAATTGTATAAGCAAAGGTAAAACTACTGTGTTCTGTAATGGAAATGAGTAAGGTATAAAACATGATGAGTGCAATTCCAATCATCGTATATTGAAAAATATGAATGTTGATTTTACTAATCGATTGGATGAGAAAAAAGATGAGGAATGTTAATCCGATAACTAAGAATCCGTATTTGGAAGCGCGTTCGTTTTGCTGGTATTCGTCGACGGTTTCAATGAGTTTTACACCAAAAGAATAATCTCCTAAATTCGGAATTTTGTTGAGGTACTGTTGTGAAAAGGAACGATTGATATCCAGAATTTTCCAATCGGCATGAAACCCAGTTTTGCCTATTTTTTTGGTCGAATTGTTAGCGGCGAAAGTACCGTTAAAACTCGGCGATTCCCAATCAGAATCGATACTTACTGACGTTGTTTTTCCGATTGGAATAAAGCCAACACTATCACTTCCGTTGTATTGCATTGTAAAATTAAAGTTGATAATTTCAGTAGTAGAAATTATTTTCGGATTGAAATTCCCTGTTTGTAAAGTACCGTAATAATCATCATCTTCGGGAATGGATTCGAAAGCCAATGGCTGATTGTTGAGCTTTATTTTCAAATCACTTTTGATACTTTTTAAGTTAGTGGTTTTAACAATAATCGCTGCGTTGTCCCAAATAATGTCTTCTTCTTTTATGCCTAATTTTTCAAAATTAAGTTTGTTGAAATTTCCATCAAAACTCATTTCGGCAGTAAATACAACATTGTTATAAATACCTCTTTTTAGTGATGTATTTTTTTTAATGTTGGAGCTATTATTCAATTTTTCTGGAAAAAAATAAGCGTATTCGGTACTTGCATCACGTTGAATACTTGTTTGTTTTGTTTTGGTATCAACGATAGTAACTTCTTTGTAACTTCTATAGGGAATTTTTAAAATCGGACCGTAAAATTGGACTTCTTTTCCCCACAATTCGGATACTTCATTGACCACTTCTTTTTGTCGTTGACTGCGTTCTTTTATTAATTCTTGAACAAAGAGTAACGGAATTAATAATGCTAAAGTGAGTAAACCTACCATAATCATTTTGGCAGTTG
>JAYVFV010000116.1:0-4569 GCA_043772885.1 Flavobacteriales bacterium | reverse complement strand
TGACGTAGTCATCATAGGTTCGGGTCCAGGCGGATATGTTTCGGCAATTCGTTGTGCACAATTGGGATTCAAAACGGCCATAATCGAAAAATATTCTACACTTGGTGGGACTTGCTTGAATGTTGGATGTATTCCTTCAAAAGCATTGTTAGCGTCATCACATCATTATGAAGAGTTGCAGCATTTTGCCGATCACGGAATCGAAGTTTCGGGAGCGGTAAAAGTTAATTTGGAGAAAATGATTGCTCGTAAGCAAGCCGTTGTTGATCAAACTTCTGGGGGCGTTAAATTCCTTATGGATAAAAATAAAATCACCGTTTTTGAAGGATTGGGTTCGTTTGTAGATGCTACTCACGTTGCTATCGCTAAAGCGGATGGAAGTTCTGAAACTATTGAAAGTAAAAACATCATCATTGCAACGGGTTCAAAACCGTCAAGTTTGCCTTTTATTAAGTTGGATAAAGAGCGCATCATCACTTCAACAGAAGCCTTAAAATTACCAGAAGTTCCGAAACATTTAGTAATTATTGGTGGTGGAGTTATCGGAATTGAATTGGGACAAGTGTATCTTCGATTGGGAGCTCAAGTTTCGGTAGTAGAATTTTTAGACCGAATTATTCCAGGTATGGATGCTGCTTTGTCTAAAGAATTGACCAAAGTGTTGAAAAAACAAGGAATGAAATTCTATACGTCTCACAAAGTAAAATCGATTACCAAAAAAGGAAAAGCAATTACCGTTCAAGCCGATAATGCCAAAGGCGAAACGATTTCTTTAGAAGGCGATTATTGCTTAGTAGCTGTTGGTCGTCGTCCGTATACTGACGGATTAAACGCCGACAAAGCAGGAGTCTATCTAACAGATAGAGGAATGGTAGAAGTAAACGACCATTTGCAAACGAATGTTTCCAATATTTACGCTATTGGCGATGTAGTTCGCGGAGCCATGTTAGCACACAAAGCAGAAGAAGAAGGAACTTTAGTTGCCGAAATTTTAGCAGGGCAAAAACCACATATTGATTATAATTTAATTCCAGGTGTTGTTTATACTTGGCCAGAAGTTGCTGCTGTTGGAAAAACAGAAGAGCAATTGAAAGAAGCTGGAGTTGCCTACAAAGCGGGAAGTTTTCCATTCAAAGCTTTAGGAAGAGCTCGTGCAAGTGGTGATAATGACGGATTTGTGAAAATTCTAGCCGATGCCAAAACCGATGAGGTTCTTGGCGTTCACATGATTGGAGCTCGTTGTGCCGATTTAATTGCAGAAGCGGTAACCGCAATGGAATTCAGAGCTAGTGCAGAAGATATCTCAAGAATGTCGCACGCACATCCAACATTTGCAGAAGCAATTAAAGAAGCAGCTTTGGCAGCAACAGATAATAGAGCGTTACATATTTAAATAAGCATTTCTAAAATAAAACCCGCCAATTTAGTGGGTTTTGTTTTTTATAAAAAGAGCATGTTATGCTGTAAATAAATGTTTATAACTGCTCCAATTGGCATATATTAAAAACAAATTAGCTGCTAAAACAAAGCCTCCAATACCTAATTCTGCTGGAGCTAAGAAAGCTTGTATCAGAAAAATATTTACTGAAACGGGAAGTAATACTAATAGAAAAACTTTCATAAATTTTCCAGTTAATAAAGACAATCCAGCAATAAGTTCAATAACTTTTACAAGAGGCATCATGTATTTCATTGCGGCAATTCCGCCCATAACTGTTGCCATTTTTCCTGTTGTCACAGGTTGTTCTCCAATTTTGAAGAAGTAAGCTATCGACGCAAATACCATTAAAGCACCAAGTAGTATTCGGACAATAATAATAACAATTCTCATAAGTAAGTAGTTTTTATTGGTTAATATCGTTTTTAGGCTTGGCGATGTGACAGATTTTTAGCAGAAAAGTTCATGAAAATTCCAAATGTTGAACTTTGCGCAAATGTTTCATAGAAGCACTTCAGCCACTATATTGCCAAACGGCTGTTAGCGGCTGGTTTTGTATATTCAGGCATTAAACTTTTATCATTTGGTCTTTCAATGAAAAAACGATGGCAAGAACATCTTTTCTCGATTGCTCATCTATTTTATGTTTATCAAGTGCTAAAAGTATATCGTCGATTACACTCATATATTCTCCCTGACTTATATTCATACCGCGGTGTGCTGTATGCATGTCTTTACCAGTGTATTGTTCAGGTCCTCCACTACCTGCTGCAAAGAAATTAATCAAATGTTGAGTAACCTCTGCAAAATGGGTGGGATTGTCTTTTAGAGGAAGAAATCTTGCCTGAACATTTGGGTTGGTCATATGTGCTTCTACGACATCACTTACGATAGCGGTTATTCCACCTATTCCGCCAAGACGCTCATAAAGAGATTTTTGAGTTTCAACTGTTTCCATTTTTTTTGATATTTAAATTTTTCGCCTACTCTGTTCGGTTTTCAGCTTCCCCGTTTTGTCAACCTATTTCAGGAATTGTCGACGGCGGATTCAAGACCTTAATGCAACAAGGTCAGTTAATATTGTAATAATCAAATTTAGTTTTTTATTTCATTTGAGCATCATTTCAGAATAACTTTTTCGGCTTTTTTAAAGAGCCAAAAGTTATTTCCGAAATGGGTTTGGTCTATGCTGCATAATTAGTGATTTCATGGTTCATAATTTCATTAGGAGTTTTGTAAGCCAGAATCTTTCTAGGGCTTTTGTTTAAGCTGTTAGCGGTAGTTTTATTGTAAATTTTGCTTTAATTTTATTTCCATTTTTTCAAGTGTCGCATTACTAATTGCATCAGAAAAATGACGATGAATATAAATGTTTTCAAATTGATTTAAGTCACTTATGTTCATTTCACTTTTGTCTAATTCTGCAAATTTTCTAAATAATCCAGTTTTTCTATTTAAGAATTTAAAATCTTCTATCAATCCCCAAGCGATGAATATCGTTTTGTCAAAGTCGCTTAATAAATTATCTAATTCGATTAAGTGATTTCTATTTTCTTCTGAAATTAAATACTCTAAGAAAATTTTATTATTTGTTTTCGCCATTCCTGTGGTTGGAAACCCAATTAGTTCAACGAATGATATTTTGTTTGATGCATTGCTGTCAACTTTTAGTTTAGAAAAAATTTTATGATATCGTTTTCCGTCACCTTTATAGTTTGGTAACAAAAAAGGATGATGAATATTATGTGTTTTCCAAAAAGTTACTCCATTAGTTAGATATTCAGAAACGAAATTGAACATTTCTTTACTTTCTACATCAACTGCCCAATTTGGATCTCTGCCAACAAATAGAATTTTTGCGTCAACTGGATTTGCTCCTTGATAATTTCTTTTTGAATAAAGTTCATTTAGTAATTTTGATGGATGCTTTTCGAATATAGATTTTTCCACTTTTTAAGATTGTTATTGCATTAAAGGTCATTATTTTTCTGCGATTTTGAAAAATTACCGCTAACGTTTCGCAGCCACGCCTTGTTGCGGAAAAGCGAACTGCGATTTCTCCACTAAGATAGAATTTTTTCGTGAAGAAAATCTTCCCGCTAATAAAATCAAGCAATAAGGTGTGACTGCTGTTAGCGGTAGCTTTATTTGAATCTTTTAAAACTATTTTGTATCCAAACTTTATAGCAGCTAAATCATAGATTCGCAATATTGGCAAATATTGGTAATCGTACTTCTATCAAATTGTTAGAAGTTAGTGTCAGATAGATTCACACAATTCAATAACTTAAATCAACAAATGATAAAGATTATTTTTGTTGATTTAAGAATCAAAACATTGTTATTGAAGTTGGCTTTAAATAGTTACATTTACAAAAGTTAACTAAAAAGAGAAAAAATGTTTAAAAAATTTACAATCACTGATAAACTTTTATTTATTGCTGCTTTATTATCATTAATATTTTCTGAAATACTTTACTTTCAAGGAAATAAAGAAGATGGAACTTTTATAGGATTATGGGTTCCTTCAATTTTAGCGTTTGGAATATATTTAAAACTACTTAATAATTCAAAAAATGACTGAGTTTATACCATATTTTGCAGCACTCATAACATTACTTTTTGGAATTGGTTTTGCTCTAGCAATTATTCACTCAGACAAAAAGTAGAAGTAATTATTCTATAAATGTAACTGAATTCTAATAAAACCTCTGTAATTTAATTTACTGAATTACGTTTCGTGTTTTCAAAAAAAAACATTCTGAGGAAATAAAACATCAACTGCTAATAGCAGTAAAGCCTCATTGCTGCATTTTTGTAGCCATAAATTTTTTAATCACGAAAAAACTTGATCTTGCCGAAACGACTCAGTTCGCTTTATCGCAACGGAGGCCTAACGACAACCTTGCAAGCGATTTTTCATAATTTTCTATTGTACGTAATCGCAATTTTTGGTCGCAAGAAGAAAATAATATTACCATAAATATTATCGAGATAAGCTTTTTTTGTTTCATCTTAGTTTGAATGCTGATTGGCGGTTTCAAGTTTCTAGCGCAATTTTTAGGTTAATAAATTTACCGTTTTATTTCCCGGATTTTTGCACCAAATTTTGAAAGATTTGGTTTCAAAAT
>JAYVFV010000115.1:0-14177 GCA_043772885.1 Flavobacteriales bacterium | reverse complement strand
TTTTTAAAGCATCAATTTTATTGAATTGATCATAAAACGAATGCTCATCGCCATCGGTTATTTTTAGAAATGCATCCAATAAAACCACCAAATTTTTAAAATCGATACTGTCAGATGTTGTTCGGATTAATGAATTCATGTTATTTTTTTATGTTCTTTTTTTAAAATCGGGTGCAATCAAATCGATATAATTAGCAATTTCTTCAAATGAATAATTCAAATAACTTTTTACCTTTTCATTTGAAATTAAATCGGCATTTTGAATAGAAAGCGAGCCTTGTTTCGTGATTTTTATTTTCGTTCTGAAGACGAAAGAAAGCAGCCAATCTAATTTCCATGCAATGCTTAGCATCCATGATTTCGCTTCTATTTTAGGTTTTCTTGCGCTAATTTTTGAAGCAATTAAGTAAATAATATCTTTATACTTTATGTTTTCGGCAATCACAATAAATCGTTCGCTATCGCAATCAGAATTCATAAGTTGGTGCATGATTTTTACAACATCGGTCACTGCAACATAAGCAGTAGAGCCATTGGTGTAAAATGGAATTCCGTTTTTAACAGTTGTAAAAAAAGCTCCGCTTCCTTGATTCCAAAAACTAGGTCCAAAGATGACTCCTGGATTCACAATCATCACCTTTAATCCTTCTTGTTGCCCACGCCATATTTCCATTTCGGCACCGTGTTTTGAAATCGCGTAATCACTGTGCAATTTTTCTGGATTCCATTCGGTTTTCTCGGTTATAATATTTCCATTCTGAGCTAAATCGCCAAGAGTAGCAATGGAACTTACATGGCATAGTTTTTTGATTTTTTTCGCGATGCAAAAATTGACAATGTTTGCAGTTCCTTCAATATTTACTTTTCGGAGTTGATTTTCGTCTTTTGGATCAAATGAAATAAATCCCGCACAATGGTAAACATAATCGATGTTGTTAAAAGCGATTTCTAATGAAGGAATATCAAGAATATCGGCTTCAATCCAATTTATTTTTTCAACTAAATTACCTTTAGAATAATAGTCAAAAAGCGATTTTACTTTTGCAATTTTTTTTTTACTTCGATAGATGGCACGAACACTTTCACCTTTTTCTAGCAAATGCAGTAGTAAATGTGAGCCCACTAATCCGGTTCCGCCAGTGACTAATATCATTTGGTAAAGATAGGATTTTTTAGAGTTTTAACAAAGTTGTCATTGCCATAGACAATTGTTATATTTGCGTAAATTAATATGTATAATGAAGCCTGAAAGGCAAATTACATCGAACACTTTAATAAATATAATCTTAGTTAGATGAAGAATTTAGTTGAAGAATTACAATGGCGTGGATTGGTGCATGATATAATGCCCGGAACCGAAGAGCAACTTTTAAAAGAAATGACAACGACGTATATTGGGTTTGACCCGACAAGTGATTCGTTGCATATTGGAAGTTTGGTGCCAATAATTTTGTTGGTTCATTTGGGTAATTTCGGACATAAACCTATTGCATTGGTTGGTGGAGCTACAGGAATGATTGGCGATCCGTCAGGAAAATCAGATGAACGTAATTTGCTTGACGAAGTTACTTTAGAGAAAAATGTGAGAGGAATAAAAGCAATATTATCGCGATTTTTAGATTTTAATTCGACTGCTGCGAATGCTCCAATTTTGGTCAATAACTATGATTGGATGAAGGATTTTTCGTTTATTAATTTTGCTCGTGATGTAGGAAAACGAATCACAGTTAATTATATGATGGCGAAAGATTCGGTTAAAAAACGTTTGGCTGGTGACGGAGAAGGAATGAGTTTTACCGAGTTTACGTACCAATTAATTCAAGGGTATGATTTTCATCATTTGTATAAAACGTATAATTGTTTGTTGCAAATGGGCGGTTCTGATCAATGGGGAAATATTACAACCGGAACCGAATTAGTGCGTCGAATGAATGGAGAAGGTGCCAAAGCATTTGCGATGACGTGTCCGTTAATTACCAAAGCGGATGGTTCTAAATTTGGAAAAAGTGAAGACGGTAATGTTTGGTTAACTGCCGATAAAACATCCGTGTATAAATTCTACCAATTTTGGTTGAATACATCTGATATTGATGCAGAGAAGTATATTAAAATTTTCACTTTTCTAGATAAGAATACGATTGATAATTTAATAACGGAACAACACGAAGCTCCGCATTTACGGGTTTTGCAAAAACGATTGGCAGAAGAAATTACGATTTTAGTTCATGGCAAAAGTGAATTAGAAAAGGCGATTCAAGCATCGAACATCCTTTTTGGAAATGCTACTGCTGACGATTTAAAACAATTGGATGAAGTTACTTTTTTAGAAGTTTTTGACGGAGTTCCGCAAGCTGAAATTGCTAAAAGTGATATCGAAAGTGGCATTGACATTATTTCGGTTTTAAACGAAAAATCAGGATTTTTTAAATCGAATGGGGAAGCCAGAAGAGCATTAGCTGCCAATTCCATTTCTGTAAATAAAGCAAAAGTGAGTGAAGGTTTTTTATTAACATCAAACCATTTGATCAATAATCAGTTTGTTTTGTTGCAAAGTGGGAAGAAGAACTATTTTGTTTTGAGGGTAATTTAACCG
Organism: Flavobacteriales bacterium; assembly: GCA_043772885.1. Classification (GTDB taxonomy): domain Bacteria; phylum Bacteroidota; class Bacteroidia; order Flavobacteriales; family Flavobacteriaceae; genus Flavobacterium. The sequence continues at coordinate 11,584 of JAYVFV010000115.1, read as the reverse complement.
CAAAGTTCGCAAGGTTATACGCAAAGGGCGCAAAGTAATTTAGCATTTAAACAGTATTAGGTTATCTAGGATTTTCTTATATGAAACTTATATGCCTTGTGTGGTAAAAAACTATTCTTTAAAATTGATTTCTGTTCTGATAGATGTAAACCAACCTTTTACAAACGATTTGTCATTCATTATTTTTTGGTATTCTTCGACAGATAATTTATCTTTAAATTCTTCTTTCATTAAGTTGATGGAAAGTTCGAAGTAATGCGGTATTATTTCGTCAAGATAATACTCAACATCGTCTATTTTGAAGTATCTTTTTTTGAACCAAATTACTGTTTTAGAATATGATTTTTTTTGATTTGGACTTAATGTAATCATATCCGATAATAAATCTTGATTGTCCTTTTTCCAAAAATAATTATCGTCTTCTTTGGCGTTTTTAAGATCGGAAGCTACATCAATATTCATTTCTTTTAAATGATTTTCTATAATAATTTTTTTCTCTTCATCCGTTTTCGCGTTTTTTAAATTTTATTGGAATAAATCATTTTTTGTATTTCCGAAAATATTTTCAATATCAATAGCTTCTTTGTTCTGATAAATTTTATAAGAAACGGCTCTAGACATTGATGCCCTTGAGTTGGAAATTAGATTGTTAGGTTTTAAAAAAAAAGAAACTTCTTTATTCGTTAAATTCTCAATACTATAATTAATGGTAAATTTTCTTTCATTAGGAATGGAATCTAAAGAAGTTATAGCATCAATGCGTATAGCAATTGGCGGATTTTGTCCGAAGCAATTACAATAAAAAAAGACAAAGAATAATAGTGCTTTTTTCATAATTTTTTTAAATCACCATCAAATTACAACCTCGAATATCCGAATTGTCAAAACGTCCCAATACTTCGAAGGAGTTGTTGTCATATTTTTTTCCTAAATCTTGCGTAGCAATAAACGAACACGAATTAATATTGGCCAAATCAATTACATTTATGCCACCTGTTTTTCCTGATGCGACATAAGTTAGTGCATCTTCAGTATCCCGAATTAAAACCTGCATCCAATTCGGACATTCGAACAATCCGTTACCTAAAGAATAAGCTTGTGATAAAAGTTCTGTCATTCCGTATTCAGAATGTATTGCCGCAACACCAAATCCTTTACAAAGTTGGACGTGTAATTCTTCACGAATGATTTCTTTTCGTTTGCCTTTCATTCCGCCAGTTTCCATGATGATGGTGTTTTTTAGTTGGAAGTTTTGTCGTTCTATCAAATCCAATAAAGCATAAGTGACACCAATTAATAACACATTTTGACCAGAATTATCCAATTCAATTAATTTAGAAATTAGCTCGTCGTAATTATTCAAATAAAAGCCGCTATTTTCATTATTGGACAATTGAATTAAATCGTTTACCATATAAATCAATGACGAACCTTCGCGTTCTAAATAGGATGGAAGTAATGCCAAAATAGAATAATCTTCTATGTTTCCATAAAATTCAGAAAAGACAAGACGATAACTTTGTTCGTATAAAGTAACATCCGTAACTAAATGTTTGCTTCTACTTGTTTCGATTCCCCCTTTGGGGGCTAGGGGGCTCGTTGTTCCGCTGCTGGTAAACGTTTCCTGAATAGCATCAGATGATGAAAGCACATCGTGGCTTTTAAAAAATTGTATGGGTAAAAAGGGAATTTGTTGTAACGATTTTACATTTCCTTTTTCCACTTTTAAAAATTCACAAAACTCCCGATACAATTTATTGTTTTCGTATTGAAATCGAAAAACCTTTAGCGCCATTTTTTCAAATTGCTTTTGATTGGAAATAGTGAAGATATCTTGTGAGGTAATCAATGAAATATTTTTTTAATTTTTACAGTTCTGGCGAATGCTCTCGGTTGCAAAAGTAGTAAAAATAAAAAAGCTCCAACGTGAATTGGAGCTTTCAATATAATAGAAAATTAATTATCTAATAACTAATTTTTTAGTAGCTGTTTTACCTTCTTCAGTAACTTGAACCATATATACTCCGCTGTTTAAACCTGAAACATTGATAGCACTTTGAGAAGTTGTAGCGTGTAATACTTGTTTCCCTAATACATCAAAAACAGTAACTGTTCTTTCTGCATTGGCATCGGTAGTAATGTAAAAAACACCATTATTTACTGGGTTTGGGGAGATAGAAAAACCAGCAATTGTATTTTGGTTAACACCTAAAATACAAATGTTAGCAGCCGTAGCAGAATTTCTAGGAGCAGGAGCACTAGTAGTAAAATCTGTTGGATTATTGTTTGTATCAGTACAACCTCCATTGTTTCTGAGCACAGCTGTTGCATTCGTTAACGCTGTTCCAGTTGGCCCAGTTCCTTCATAACCCGATGTAGAAGTAGTTCCATAAGCAACTTTATCCATAACATTAGCACCCGTTGGGTTAGGACCCGTTTCTGCAACTGCAGCGTTACTAAGAATTACTTTTCCGTTACTACCACTCATAGCTATTCCAGTAGTAATTATTGCAGGCGGTGTAGCAGTATTGTACGTGCATCCACATGTTATTCCGTCAAAATCTGGTGTAGGAAGCGCAGCAACAGGAGTTGCACCAGCAGCTTGTTGGATTAAATAATATTTACCTGGTTGTATCGTAACATTTGGAAGGTTAGTGATAAACCAAGTTGAACCGTTTGCAGAGGCATACTGCACCGACCAACCATTCAAACTTTGAGCAGTTGTTCCTCGATTGAACAATTCAATATAGTCGTTGGTGTATAATGCCCCAGCATTACCACCACCACCATAAATCTGACTGATTACAACTTGAGAAAAAGATGAAGCAGTAAATGATAAGATTGTAATTAAAAAGTAAAGTTTTTTCATGTTTATTTAAATAAAAAATTAGAAAACAAATATAAGGACAATTTTAATATAAAAAATTATCTTACGTAAAAAAATAGTTAAATAAGTTAAGATTTAACTATCTGACAATTAATTTTCTAGTTGCAGTAGCGTCTCCTTCTTCTATTTTAATGATGTAAACACCAGGTGAAAGTGAAGCAACATTTAACTCTTTAGAAGTTAGCAGTGTTTGTAATACTTTTTTGCCTAAAACATCAAAAATGGCGATTTGCTTGTCAAGATTTAGTTTTGATGAAATGTATACCTTACCGTTAGTAACGGGATTAGGATAAAAACTCAAACCGTCAATTGAAGTCTCTTGTGATTTTGACGCAGACTTATTGTCTTGAGCAACAACATCTGTAGCCACAAAACTTAAAAAGAAAAGGATTATATAAAAGTATTTTTTTTTCATGAGTTCAATTTGGTTATAACAAAAGTAAAAAAATATTTTCAAATACCATACCAAAACATAAAAATTAACACGTCGTTAGATAATTTTCTTTTGAATTTCAGTAGCACAAATTTTTAAAAAGCATAAATATTTTCCCAATGTTATTAAATTGTTAAGTAAAAGTTTTTTTATTGTAAAATTAGCTGTATATTTGTTATCGAATTATTAATTAAAACCCCAAGAATTATGAAAAAGTATATTTTAATTGTAGCAATAATGATGTCTGGAATTGCTTTCAGCCAAGACAATAATCCGATTTTAGAAGCAGAAGGGCAATTGGTTAAAGCAACCTATCATTATGAAAATGGTAATCTGCAACAAGTGGGTTATTTTAAAGATGGTAAATTAGATGGTAAATGGACATCATATGATTTAAACGGAAATATCAAAGCGATTGCTGAATATATAAATGGAGAAAAATCAGGAAAATGGATTTTCTCTGACGCAATAACAACGAAAGAAGTCGATTTTTCAAATAATCAAATTGTAGCTATAAATAGTAGGGCTAATGCAATAGCGAATAAAAATTAGATTAGTTAAAAATGGAAATAAAAAAAGTTCGTTCCGATAGCTATCGGAACGAACTTTTTTTATTTATAGAATTTATTTATTGAACCAAGTTTACACCACCAACATTAGACCATGCTCCACTTGAAATAGAAGCACCAGTAGTTGTCGCACTTGTTGTAAACTGTCCAGAAGGGAAAGAAACAAGTATTGCTCCTGTTGCTCCAACTGGAGTTACTTGAGAAGTGTTTGAAATTTTTACATTAGTCAATTTGATTTTAGAACCATTCACCTGATTAGTATTGGTTGTAACATCTTGAATTTTAACAGCTGCACCTTGATACGTTGTTGCGCCTTCTGTATAAGGACCATAACCATCAATTACTACATTGTCAAATTCGCCATTTCCTTCTTTTTTGAATTGAAATGCATCTACTTGAATATCACCAGCTACTTCTGGCGTACATCCTGCTACTCTTTTTAAAGTGATACCAGAAACTTTTGGCCAAAATGCATTATTGTTGTTTGAACATTCAATTTCAATACCAAAATTCCCTTTTGTTACTTGAAGACCATACCAATTAGCGTTTAATTGACCTCTCCATCCATCTTGCCAATCAAATGCATCATCGTAATTTCCGTATGATATCGCATTTGTTAAACTAACAGTTCCGCCATAAAATTCAAATCCGTCATCGGCACCTCTGTACGATACCAAGTGATCTAAAGTTGTTCCAGATCCAACAGAATAGAAAGAGAATCCATTTAATTCTTTAGTACCATCAGCTAATTTTGAACCAGCGTATTCGATTCTAACATACGTTAAAGTTCCGCCATTATGTGTTGCATTTGTTCCACCATAAGGTAACGCATTACCGTCTTCAGAAGTTGAAGCTGGAGCGCTACCAATAGCATTGATTGGAGCATCTCCATACATGATGATTCCACCCCAAGAACCTGGAATTCCAGATTTTTCAGTAAAAATCACAGGTTGAGAAGCCGTTCCGTTGATATATAATTTTGCACCATTCTTAACAACCAATGCGTTGTCACCAGTTGTTTTATCGCAAGTTATCGTTGAGCCCGCATCAAATGTTATGGTTACTCCTGATTCAATTTTCACAATGCCTTTTAGTGTATAGACCCCTAATGGATACGTTTTGCTTACAGTTATTGGTCCTGTTATTTCGCCTGTTACAACTTGCGCTGTAGTTTCATCATCACTACTTGTACATCCTGTAAAAACAGAAGCTAAAATGGCAATACTTAAAATGATTTTTTTCATGTTGTTTTGTTTTTTTAAATTTCTTTAGCAAAAGTAATTCGCAATAAAAAATTTGCTGTTAGCTAAATATTATTCTACCGTTATATTAATTAATAGAAAAAGTAAATTTATTGTTAAGTAGAATCCAATTTGTTCACATAAAAAAGCTGCCTATAATAGCTTTTTAATATTGTTTCTTTTAGAAAGTATAACTTAAATTGAGCGAAAAGCCAACTCCTTTTTTGTAATTACTAATTAAATTGGAAGCTTCCGTAATTGGAGAAGTTCCTTCTTTTCCTAATTCAAATTTTCTATCGGGATTCAATAAATTATCTGCCGAAAATTTTACATCAAAATGCTCTGATAATTTACTACTCCAAACAAAATCCAACTGTTGAAAAGGCAATTCATAAATATGATCTAATCCTCCAGTTCCAACCGCATATATTCTTTTTCCGAATACCGAATAAACCAAAGATGCGGTATTGCTCCATGTTTTAGTAAAATTGAATTGGTATTTTAAATCCGAATTCACCAACCAATTTGAAGCTCCTTGTAAATCTCTTGACTTGTGAGTTTCAATTGAATTTGTTATACTTCCGTCATTGTTAACGGTTACTGGTTTTACATCCACTTTTGTTTGCATCAAAGAAGTATTAAATCCGAATGAAAAATCAGCTAAGTGTTTTGTTACTCTTGACAAATCCAAAAGAAATTCTATTTCGGCTCCGTATAAATTTGCGGTATCCGAATTTAAATATGTTGTTATGGTTGAATTGGCAGCATTGGCAATAAAAGTTCTTTCGATTGGATTTTTAATGCTTTTTCCAAAAAGTCCAACAGCTACCATTTCTTTTCCTGTTGGAAACAATTCAAATTTTAAATCAACATTATAATTATCACTATTAGTAAGAAACGGATTCCCTTTTAATGAAGTTCCATCGGCATTGATATATTCGATCGGATACGCTTCCATAATTACAGGTTTTGTATACGTTTTTCCAGCAGCAAAACGGATGTTTGCTTTTTCAGTTACTTCGTATTTTACGTTCAAAGCAGGTAATAAATAAAAATTATTGTAAACTAATTTTTCGTACGGTGCGTCAAAATTCCCTTGATTTCTATATTTTGTTTCTCTTTCTGCATTTTCTGCTCTTACTCCGCCATTAACTTCCCATTTATCTGCAAATTTGAATAGTACATTAATATAACCAGTATTGGTTAGCTCTTTTAACTTTGCTTTGTAAGTGGCATTCGAACTTTCTCTGAAGCTAAAAGCATTTTGAGATAGGTAGTCATTCAATTGATAATCCAAACTGTTTACTGGAACCGTAAAATTATTTGGTGCAAAACTATTCACAGGAGAAATAAATCGATACGATGATTGCATCAACGAAGCATTTCCATTATATCCAATTGAGAGCTTGTTCTTTTTGTTTTCTCCTCCAAATTTTAAACTGTATTCTAACATCCCAGACAAATAAATATCACTATTAATGTCTAAATATTGTTTGATAAAGTTATTTCCGGCAATTGATGTAATGATGTTATCGCCTTCTCTCGTTCCAGAAAAGAATTTTCTATCAGGTTGTTGGTACGACGTTTTTGCATAAGAACCACCAACTTTTATAGTCTGATTTTTATCTGATGTTAATGCATAATCACCTAATAATTGCGAATTGAAATAATCAGATTGATCGAGTTGATTGGTTCGAATAAAAGACACATTATTATTGGCAGTTAAATCGGCATAACCACTTTGATCTTTAATTAAACTTTCGGTAGTTCGCAAGTAAAAATTATTCCAAGACAATTTCAATCTTTTACTAGAATAATTCAACCCAATTAAAGAGGAAAGCGATGTTTTGTATCGGTACTCGGAAGTAATGAAGTCATTTCTGTAAACAAATCCAGACGGATTGTTATTAAAGTTTCGTTCAACACCCGTTCTAATACTGTAATTATTATCAAAATTCACCGACAATAAGTAAGCCAATTTTGCATCGTTTTTTAATGAAAATTTCTCCGTATGTAAGAAGCCAATACTAGTATTTAACGGACTCTTTGTTTCGGCAACATCAAATCCACTTTGAAATGAATTCAACGCTTGGTCTGGTGTAAACGTATAACTAGCTGGTTTCCCTCCCAACAAATCGGGTAATGCTCTGTCGTTTCCTGTTAAGCCAAAGAAACCTTTAGTGTTATGGGCATCTTTTGAAATTAAAAACGGTTCCAAATTATTATTGGTAGTATAACCAACTCCGATGCTAATTTTCGTTACACTTTTTGTTCCTTTTGAAGTTGATGTAGCAATATTAAAAGTCCCGCCCGCAAAATCGCCATAAATATTCGGATTGAACGTTTTGTAAACATCAATTACACTAACAATATCAGTTGGAAATAAATCTAACGGGATGATTTTCTTAAACGGATTATTTGTCGGAGATGCCAAATCATTAATCAGTAAATTGTTGTAGCGATCTTCTAAACCTCTCACAAATAAACCTCGCGAACCTACTTTCGTAATCCCAGTAATCTTAGTCAAACCTTCTTCTACATCGCTAATTCCTTTTCTCGACATTTCTTGTGCGCCAATACTTTGTTTGATTTCGACTGCCTTTTTTTGTTCTAATAATAATGCGGTTTCTTTTTCTCTACTAATTGTTTTCTGAATTACAACATCTTCTAATTTATAACCACCAGATCCTAAAGTTGTATCAACAATAACTGTTTCTCCAGCAACAACTTTAACAGCAACTTCTACATTTTCATAACCTACATAACTAAATTGAATGGTGTAATTTCCTGCCGCAATCGACAAACTGTATTGTCCTTTTTCATCGGTAGTTGTGCCAATATTAGTACCTTTAACAACAGCATTTGCAAAAGCAAGGGGAGTATTATTTGCTTCTTTATCGATAAGTGTTCCTTTGATAGTTCCTTTATTTTGTGCTAACGAAATGTTACATAATAATAAAGTAAAAAATAAGATTTTGATTTTCATCTGAATGACAGTTTAAATTTTTTGCAAAGAAACTACCGCAATGTAAAGTCGGTGTTACTTGCATTTTATCATTATGTATTCTAAATATTACCATAATGTTAAGACATTAAATTATGGTTAAACCAACTTTTCATATATTTATATTCTTATATTTACCATCGCAAAACGATCAATTTTTGCTCTTATGAAAAAAAAAGAAATCAAGATTTTATTGGTGGATGATGAACAGGATATCCTTGAAATTGTTGGATATAACTTGTCGCAAGAAGGTTATAAAATTGTTACGGCAAGTAATGGGAAAGAAGCTATTTCAGTAGCAAAAAAAGAACTTCCACAACTAATAATAATGGATGTTATGATGCCTGAAATGGACGGAATGGAAGCTTGCGAAAATATCCGAAAAATACCAGAACTCTCCAATGTTATCATTACGTTTCTAACAGCAAGAAGCGAAGATTATTCTCAAGTAGCAGGCTTTGATGCTGGTGCCGACGATTATATTGCAAAACCTATCAAACCAAAATTATTGGTAAGTAAAGTAAAAGCATTGTTACGTCGATTAAAAGGGGATGTCTTTTCGGAAGAAACTTTAAACGTGGGTGGTATTGAAATCAATAGAGAAGAATATAAAATTGTGAAAGAAGGTGTTGAAATTGTACTTCCAAGAAAAGAATTTGAATTGTTTCATCTTTTAGCATCCAAACCTGGAAAAGTATTTAAAAGAGAAGAAATCCTAGATAAAGTTTGGGGAAATGACGTCGTTGTAGGTGGGCGTACCATAGATGTTCACATAAGAAAACTTCGTGAAAAAATTGGAGATGATTTTTTTAAAACTATAAAAGGTGTTGGTTATAAATTTGAAGTATAATCTATTATTTGTACATTTACTACTGAAAACTGCGACTGCGACTGACAAAGTAAAACTAAAATAATGGGATTAAATTTCAAGAAAACCTATACTTTTGCTGCAATAACTACTTTGTATATTACAATTTTCTCTACTGCTTTAGTAAGCGTTTTAATGCTGTTGTTTTTTACTTTTTCGTGGCAATTTTGTGTTGCATTTACTTTTTCAATTGTCATTTTTTCCTTTTTAGTACTTCAATATCGTGCCGAACGGTTTTTGTATCGAGGCGTTAAAAAAATCTATGATGACGTATCTTTACTAGAAGCATCTACTTTGCGAAGCCAATCGATAACAACCGATATGAAGACCTTATCGTATGAAGTTAAAAAATTCGCAACCGATAAAAAACTTGAAATTGAGAATTTAAAAGTCCGTGAAGAATACCGTCGCGAATTTATGGGAAATGTTTCTCATGAACTAAAAACGCCTTTATTTACAGTTCAAGGTTATCTGTCAACGCTGCTAGACGGTGCCATAAAAGATAAAGATTTGCGTAAAAAATACATCGAAAGAGCCGAAAAAGGAGTCGAACGGTTGATTTATATTGTAGAAGATTTAGACATGATATCCAAACTCGAAATGGGTGATTTAAATCTCGATTTTTCTAAATTTAATGTTGTAGAATTAATTCAGAATGTTTTCGATTTGCTCGAAATGAGTGCCGATAAAAAGAATATTATTCTGATGTTCGACAGAAAACACACATTGCCAATTAATGTTTTTGCCGATCAAGAAAAAATACAACAAGTACTCACCAATTTAATTATGAACTCAATAAAATATGGTAAAGAAAACGGTACTACCGAAATTACTATTGAGGATTTGGTTAAAAACAAAATCATTGTCCGAATTCGTGACAACGGCGAAGGTATCGAAAAACAAAATATTCCACGTCTTTTTGAACGCTTTTATAGAGTGGATAAAAGTGGCGCGAGAAGTGAAGGTGGTTCTGGACTTGGACTTTCGATTGTTAAACATCTTATCGAAGGTCATAACGAAAAAATCTATATTGAAAGTGAATTTGGAAAAGGTTCTGAATTTTCATTCACTCTCGAAAAGAACCAATAATTCCTTCCAATTTACGTCCGATTTTATTTTTGGTAATCCTTTGTACCACGAAACAGAATAAATCGCATCTTTCTTAAATTTATCTTGTCTTACCTTTGGTAAAACACCTTCATTTTCATATTTTTTAGCTAAATATTCTTGCTCAAATTGTCCTGGAGTTGGAATAAACAGCGCTTTCTTTTCTAGTTTTGCTAAATCCATTACCGTAGTATAACCCGAACGACAAAGAACTATTTCACTTTCATTAAAGGTTTTTTCGAGTTGCGTGGTCTGCATAAAATTGTAAAAAGTAATGTTGCCAACTTGCTCGACAACTTGCTCTTTTTCAATCTTTCCTTTTATGAAAACAACCTTTTCTTTACAACTTAAGAATTCTTCAATGAGCTTTTCTTCGAGTAGTGTTCGTTGAGGTTCTGGACCAGAAAGTAAAACCATTAAATCATATTCAATTGGTAAATCTTGTTTTTGAAACCGACTCAAAGCACCTAGGTATTTAAGGTTGAGTTTTGTTTTTTGCAAATGGCCCAATTTCCCAGATAAATTAGGAAAATTCTTGTTGTCAGGAACCCAACATTCAGTAAACTTTTTAATAAAAAATTGATGCATCTTACTCGAAAACCAAGTTGTACTTCCCGATAAAACAGTAAGTTGATGCGTAATAAAAACAGAAGGTACTTTTTTGCTGTGAACTCCCAATCGGTTGTCGGAAATTATTCCGATAAGGAGATAATCAGCAATCCATTTTTGCACTAATTTTTTTTCAGCATACATTGCTTTCAATGTTCTTGGACTATTTTTTATGAGTTTCCATTTAAAATCGGCTCCTTTCTTAGCATATTCAATGTTATACGAAGGCAATTCTAAAGCTGTCAAATGTGGAAATTCTTTTTTTAATAACGCTAATGCCACACCATCAGAAGCAATAATTGGCGTATAACCATTTTCTTCTAACGCTTTAATAATAGGAATACATCGTGTAGCATGACCTAATCCCCAATTCAAAGGTGCTATTAGAATGTTCTTATCCATTGTAATTTTTATTTAGTTATAAGCGTTATAAATTGTTCGGCTAATTTATTTTCGTATTCAAACTCGAATTCCTCGTCGTTAATCACCGGAGCTGAATCAGCATGTTTATAGAGCTTCCATTTTTTATTATTGTATTCTAATGAAGTCAAATTTTCAACCCAATCACCAGAGTTTAAATATACTGTTTTTCCTTTTTCGGTTGTGAAAAATTCAATTTTTGGTTCATGGATATGACCGCAAATTACATAATCATATTTTTTTTCAATGGCTAAATCGGTACAAACAGTTTCAAAATTAGTGATGAATTTCATGGCCGATTTTACATTGTCTTTAATTTTTTTGGAAAGTGAATACGGTTCTTTTTTTAGTTGTAATAAAATCCAATTCAAAAAGCGATTGATTAAGATTAACAAATCATATCCCCAACCACCGAGTTTTGCAAGCCATTTGGCATGATTTACAGA
>JAYVFV010000114.1:0-14199 GCA_043772885.1 Flavobacteriales bacterium | reverse complement strand
ATTGTCGAGAAAAAATTCGGATAAATGTCTAAACTGTATATCGTTCCCACGCCAATTGGCAATCTTGAAGACATGACTTTTAGAGCCATTCGGGTTTTGAAGGAAGTCGATTTAATTCTTGCCGAAGACACGCGTACCAGCGGAAAACTCCTAAAGCATTTCGAAATTGCCACACACATGCACAGTCATCACATGCACAACGAACACAAAACCGTTGAGAATTTGATTGCTCGATTAAAAGGTGGCGAAACCATCGCATTAATTTCGGATGCTGGAACGCCTGCCATTTCTGATCCCGGTTTTTTACTCACACGCGCTTGTGTTGAAAACAATATCGAAGTCGATTGTCTTCCTGGTGCAACGGCATTTGTTCCTGCTTTAGTGAACAGCGGTTTGCCTAATGACCGATTTGTATTTGAAGGATTTCTCCCTGAAAAGAAAGGTCGACAAACACGTTATCTGGCATTGGCAGACGAAACGCGAACGATGATTTTTTACGTTTCTCCACATAAATTAGTAAAAACATTAGCCGAATTTGTGCAGTATTTCGACGCTGATAGAAGTATTTCTGTTTCGAGAGAATTATCCAAATTGCATGAAGAAACCATTCGTGGAACCGCAGAAGAAGTTCTAAAACACTTTGAAGCCAAACCTCCAAAAGGGGAAATTGTGGTTGTGGTTGCAGGAAAAACTATCGATAAAGAAAAGAAAAAAGAGAATAGAACATAGATTTAATACTTAAACAAAGTAGTCTATTCTCTATGTTCTATTCTCTTTCCTCTCTCCTTTAAACTTCCAAATCTACAAACCAAAACGAATTCCCACTAAACAAACCTTTATCCGATAATTTCAAATCAGGAATTACCAAAAGTGCCATAAACGAAAGTGTCATAAACGGTGCTTTTAAATTACTTCCTAATTCTTTTGCCATCGCGTCAATTTCTTGGTATAATTTTCCGGTTTCCCAACCATTTTTATCACTCATGATTCCGGCAACAGGAAGTGCTAATACTTTGCTTTCGGAGCCATTTACTGCGCAAATTCCACCTTTGCATTTTATAATACTGTTTACAGCATTTAAAATTTCTTCATCCGAAGTGCCCACCACCACTATATTATGGCAATCGTGTGCTACCGAACTAGCTATAGCACCTTTTTTTAATCCGAAGTTTTTGATAAAAGCGATTGCTGGTTTTTCATTTTGATAGCGATTTACAACTGCCATTTTTAAAACGTCATTTTCTACATCGGAAACCAATTTCCCATCAACAAGCAACGATTGATGATGGATTTCATTGGTGATTAACTGTCCTTCCAAAGCTTCGATAACTCTAATTTTTGATGCTGTACTTGTGAGTTCAAAATCGGAAATTTCTTTTGGAGAAATATTGAAATTATTAGGCGTTTCAAAGTCAAAGTGTTTTACAAAAGACTGACCGTTTTCGGCAACTAATTCCCCATCGATATACGTTTGAAGGACTTTAAAATCAGTCAAATTTTCCACAACAATAAAATCGGCAGCGTCGTTTTCCTGCAACAAACCAACATCCATTTTATAATGGTGCACTGGATTGACACAAGCGACTTGCAACACTTTAAAAACGTCCATTCCTTTAGCAACTGCACGAGCACAAAGCAAGTTAATATGTCCTAAAATCAAATCGTCAGGATGTTTATCATCCGAACAAAACATTATGTTTTCGAAATGATTGGGAAGTAAATCGATTAGCGCTTCGAAGTTTTTAGCAGCGCTTCCTTCGCGGATAATGACTTTCATTCCGAGTGACAATTTCTCTGCTGCTTCATCATATGTAAAACACTCGTGATCAGTCGTGATTCCTGCGGAAATGTATTTTCTAATTGGTTCGCCACGTAATCCTGGCGCGTGTCCATCGATCGGTTTACCGTACTGTTTGGCCCATTCCAGTTTCTTTAAAACTTCGGGGTCATCATGGATAACTCCAGGATAATTCATCATTTCCGACAAATAATAAATATCTGGAGACGCCATTAATGCTGCAATTCCGCCCGAATCGATAACCGCTCCAGCGCTTTCAAATGACGTAGCAGGAACACATGATGGCGCACCAAAATGAAACTTCAACGGGACTTTTTTTCCGTTTTTTATCATGTAATGCACGCCCGCAATTCCGAGTACATTGGCAATTTCGTGTGGATCAGAAATAGTAGCGACTGTTCCGTGAAGGACGGCGATTTTGGCAAATTCGGAAGGCACCAACATTGAACTTTCGATATGAATATGTGCGTCGATAAATCCAGGAAGAATATAGCTTTTTACATCGTGGCTCTTTTCGATTATGGAAATGATTTTACCATTGGCAACCGTGACTTCTCCAGCATAAATACGTTGGTTTTGGATGTCTACAATTTGTCCTTGAATTTGCATTTTGGAATTTATTTTATATTCCAAAAATAACAAATAATACTTTATTTGTATCACATCTTTACAATATCGATTAACCAAAGAAAAATATTTAATACTTTTGTAAAACATACAAGCCAAATATCATAATTCATAATTTTTAATTCATAATTAAATATGCGTTGGACACTTAAATCAAAGCCAGAAAAAGAAAAAGTACAAGCCTTACAAACTGCGCTTCAAGTCGATGAAATCATCGCTACCTTATTACTACAAAGAGGAATCGAAACTTACGAACAAGCTCGATCTTTTTTCAGACCTTCACTAGACGATTTGCACAATCCGTATCTGATGAAAGATATGGACAAAGCCGTTGTCAGAATTGAAAACGCCATAACAAACGGAGAAAACATTCTCGTTTTTGGCGATTATGATGTTGATGGAACTACCGCAGTTTCGCTCGTTTCTAGTTATTTAAAAAGTTATTATCCGAATGTGGCGACATACATTCCCGATCGTTATGACGAGGGGTACGGCATTTCGTATAAGGGAATTGACTTTGCCGATGACAATGGATGTTCATTAATTATTGCACTCGATTGTGGTATAAAATCGATTGACCACATTGCTTATGCGAAGGACAAGAACATCGATTTTATTATTTGCGATCACCACCGACCTGGCGATACATTGCCCGATGCGGTTGCCGTTTTAGATCCGAAGCGGGAAGATTGTTCTTATCCATATGATGAACTTTGTGGATGCGGCGTTGGTTTCAAATTGATACAAGCATTGGCACAAAACAGAAATCAAACGATTGATGATTTGATTCCGTATTTGGATTTAGTAGCGACGGCAATTGCTGCCGATATTGTTCCGATGACAGGTGAAAATCGAACGTTAGCTAAATTTGGATTGGAAGTAATTAATGCTAATCCACGTCCTGGAATAAAAGCATTAATCCAAAATGTAAAGAAGGTAGCACTCACTATAACCGATGTTGTTTTTATCATCGCACCACGTATTAATGCGGCAGGAAGAATAAAACACGGCAACGAAGCAGTTTCACTTTTAACAGAATTTAATTTGGAACAAGCTGAGCAATTTGCTTCAGAGATTGAAGGTTATAATTTGGATCGAAGAGATTTAGACAAACAAATTACCGTTGAAGCACTTTCTCAAATTGAAGAAAATAACGAAAAAGAAGGTTTCTCAACCGTTGTTTATCACGAAAATTGGCACAAAGGTGTAATCGGAATTGTGGCTTCCCGCTTGACTGAAACCTATTACCGTCCGACCATTGTCTTTACAAAAAGCGGTGATAAACTCGCAGCATCGGCGCGTTCTGTAAAAGATTTTGATATTTACAATGCCTTGGAAGCGTGTTCGGAACATTTAGAACAATTTGGAGGACACATGTATGCAGCTGGTATGACCATCAAAGAAGAAAATTATTTGGCGTTCAAAGAAGCGTTTGAAAGAGAAGTGGAGAAAACCATTCATCCCGATTTATTAATTCCGGAGATTTCGGTTGATGCTGAAATAAATTTAACGGATATCAATGAGAAATTGATTCGGATTTTAAATCGTTTTGAACCTTTTGGACCACAGAATATGACGCCTATTTTTCTGACCGAAAACATAAAAGATTCTGGTTATGCCAAAACTCTTGGAAAAAACAACGAGCATTTGAAACTATTTGTAAAACAAAATAACTCGGAAGGTTTTGGTGCAATTGGTTTTGGATTGGCAACTAAATTGGATTTGGTTAAAAATCAAAAACCTTTTGAAGCGGTGTATTGTATTGATGAAAATGAGTACAATGGTAAGGTAACGCTGCAATTGAGGATGAAGGATTTTAGATAGTATATTTTTATTACACCTGACAGGTTTTTGAAACCTGTCAGGTGTTTTACGATTATGTGATTCACCTCGTCAGTTCGTTTGGCTCACATCTCCTTCGTCGGAAATGACAAAAAAACTTCGTTGAAGTTTCGACTTTCAGAATTCAGTAATTTTTACAGTAAAAAAGAAAGTTAAAGCCATTTTCTATTTACTTTTGTGCTTTCAAAAAAGTAGTAAAATCTAAATTAAATTTATATGAGAGTTGCTGTTGTTGGCGCAACCGGAATGGTTGGTGAAGTAATGCTTCAAGTTTTAGCAGAGCGAAATTTTCCGGTAACGGAATTAATTCCAGTCGCTTCCGAGAAATCGGTTGGGAAAGAAATTGAGTTCAAAGGAACAAAATATAAAGTAGTCGGAATGCAAACAGCAGTCGATATGAAAGCAGATATAGCTTTGTTTTCGGCTGGTGGCGACACTTCTTTGGCTTGGGCTCCAAAATTTGCGGAAGTAGGAACAACAGTTATCGATAATTCGTCGGCATGGAGAATGGATCCAACAAAAAAATTAATTGTTCCCGAAATCAATGCTTCCGAATTAACTGCAGCAGATAAAATTATCGCAAACCCTAACTGTTCAACCATTCAGATGGTAATGGTTTTAGCACCATTGCATAAAAAATACAACATCAAAAGAGTGATTGTTTCTACCTATCAATCGATTACGGGAACTGGAGTAAAAGCTGTGCGCCAATTGGAAAATGAATACGCTGGATTACAAGGCGAAATGGCGTATAAATATCCAATTCATAGAAATGCGATTCCACAATGCGACAGTTTTGAAGAAAACGGTTACACCAAAGAAGAGATGAAATTAGTTCGCGAAACACAAAAAATCCTTAGCGATAAAACGATTGCTGTAACAGCAACTGCTATTCGCGTTCCCATTGTTGGAGGTCATAGCGAAGCAGTTAATATCGAGTTTTCTAATGATTTTGATGTGAACGAAGTAAGAACAATTTTACACAATACCGATGGTGTTGTAGTTCAAGATAATACCGATACGTATACCTATCCAATGCCATTATACGCACAAGGAAAAGATGAGGTTTTTGTTGGTAGAATTCGCCGTGATGAAAGTCAGCCGAACTCTTTAAACATGTGGATTGTTTCAGATAATTTACGAAAAGGCGCTGCAACGAATACGATTCAAATTGCCGAATATTTAGTTGCCAATAAATTGGTATAATAGCATTAGTTATTCATAAACCATTTGAATTTTCAACTCTTAAAGTTTGTTAATTCAAATGGTTTTTTATTTGCATTGCTTACATTTGCCCTGATGAAAAAAAGAAATTCCATTCTGTCTTTTTCTTTCGGATTGTTAGTAGTGTTTGCATTACTACTGCAATGGGCACACTCTATTCATCACCTTGAAGAAGCATTTGTTGAAAAAAAATGCCTTCACGATTCTTCAAAAAGTAATGCTGAAATCACACACAATCATCACAATTTAGATCATTGTTTTGTTTGTGAATTTACCTTTAGTACATCTGTAACTACTTCTTTTTTCTCTTTCGACCACAAAAATTCAGAAGTTGCCACTTCCTATTCTTTTTTTCATTCAAGGGAAATTACTAGCTACTTCAAAGGAAGTCTTTTTGCTCTTCGGGCGCCACCTTTTTTTATTGTTTAACTAAATTTTCCATCTCCATAATTGGATTGGACAGTCTCTTTTTTAACAATAAAATCATATTACATGAAAACCTATTTTCTAATCCTTTTCATAGGATTGTCTGCATTTTCGAATGCGCAAAATAAACTCATCGGAACCGTTTCCGACACCGATAACAAACCCATTTTTGGTGCTAATATTTCCATTCCAGAAATCCACAAAGAAACCATATCTAACGAAAAAGGAAATTATGTTTTTACCAATTTACCAGACGGAAGTTACAAAGTCGTTGTTTCTTTTATTGGATATGCAACCCAAACAACAACAATCATTTTCTCGGGAAATGAGAAACAATACAACCTGAAGCTTCAAGAAAGCAGTCAACATATGGACGAAGTAATTGTTTCTACCGCTTTTAACAAAATCCAATCACAAAACGTAATGAAAGTCGAGCATCTTACCATGAAATCAATGCATCAAAAAGGAGCTACGACTTTAATTGAAGGCTTGGCAACGATACCCGGAGTTGCTCAAATTTCGACGGGAACTTCTATCGGAAAACCTGTTATTAGAGGCCTTAGCGGAAATAGAGTCTTGGTTTATACACAAGGCGTTCGATTGGAAAATCAACAATTTGGCGAAGAACACGGATTGGGTTTGAACGATTCTGGAGTGGAAAGTGTAGAGGTAATTAAAGGTCCGGCTTCTCTGTTATATGGTTCGGATGCTCTTGGAGGAGTATTGTATTTTAATCCAGAGAAATTTGCAAAAGCGAATGATTTTCAAGCCGATTACGGACAGAAGTTTTTCTCGAACACACACGGAAGTAGTACAAGTTTGGGAGTAAAAACGGCGTCTGAAAAATTAAAATTTTTAGTTAGAGGAAAATACGATAATCACTCCGATTATAAAATTTACAATGGCGACAGAGTGACAAATACCCGATACAATGAATCCGATTTTAAAACGGCATTGGGATTTACTAACGCCAAAATTTCGAGTGTTTTGCGATACAATTTCAACAAACTCAATTTGGGAATTCCAGAAAATGGTATTGCCGTACAAACTACCAATCGAAAACCCGATTATCCAAGACAAGGTGTTTTGAGTCATATTGTGAGTTTAAATAATACCGTGTATTTTAAAAAATCAAAGTTGGATGCTAACTTGGGATATATCGCTAACGATCGAGGTGAATTTGAAGACAATCCAACAGCAATTCTTCGCATGAAATTAAAAACCTTCAATTTTGATGCGAAGTATTATTTACCCACATTTGGAAAAATAGAAAGCATTATTGGCGTTCAAGGAATGCATCAAACGAATACTAATTTTGGAGAAGAATTGTTAATTCCGAATGCCATTACCAACGATTTAGGAGTTTTCGGAACTGTGAATTACGAGTGGAAGAAAAACACACTTCAAGCTGGACTACGATTTGACAACAGAAAAATAGCAACAGAATCGCACGGTATTACAGGCGAAGAAGGTTATTTTGAAGCCATAAATAAATCGTTCAATAGTTTTAACGCGTCGTTAGGTTATAAAAATAATACGATAGAAAATGTAATTGTACGATTGAATGTAGCGTCTGGTTTTAGAGCGCCAAATTTAGCCGAATTGACTTCCAATGGCGTTCACGAAGGAAGCAATCGTTATGAAATTGGAAATGCAAATTTGAAAAATGAGCAAAATATCCAAACCGATTTGAACATCGAATATGCCAGTTCCCATTTTGAATTGTTTGCCAACGGATTTTACAACCACATCAACAATTATATTTTTACTTCGCCCAACGGAACTATAATTGACAACAACAATGTTTATAATTATGTGCAAGCGAATGCGCAATTGTATGGAGGAGAAGCCGGAATCCATTTTCATCCGCATCCTTTAGATTGGTTGCACATTACCAGCAGTTTCGAAAGTGTAACGGGCAAAAAACAAGATGGTGATTATTTGCCGTTGATTCCAGCAAACAAATGGAATAGCACTTTGAAAACTGAATTTGGAGTTACCGAATGGTTAAAAGAAAGTTTTGCTTCTTTTACTGTTGAACATGTTTTACATCAGAACAACATTGGAACATTTGAAACAAAAACCAACGATTACACCTTGTTGAATTTTGCGTTAGGAGGGAAGATAAAATTCACAAAAGTGGTCATGGATATTAATTTTAACTTCAACAATTTGTTGAATAGAAATTACATTTCCCATTTGTCGCGATTAAAAACAGACGGTATTCCAAACATGGGAAGAAATATGGTTTTTGGAGTTAATTTCTCCATATAACTCAAGCAAAAACGCTACCGATTTATGAAACAGTTGTAAGCATTTATTGTAACTGTTTTTGTTTTAAAATAAGCGTTTGTATGTATAACTATGTTTAAAAGTTTATAATTATACATGAAGATTATGTTAAAAAATAATTATATTTTTACTCTATTACTAACCGTTAAACCAAATTTTTCATGAATTCGCAGTTTACTAAAATCGTTAGAATGCTTTTGGGAATTATCCTTATTGTTTTTGGACTTAATAAATTAGTGCCAGATGCATTTATTCCACTTCCTGAATTACCACAAAAAGCAGGTGATTTTATGACTTCATTAGGAGCAACTGGTTATGTTTTGAAGACCGTTGGAATTATTGAAATCCTTATCGGAATTTTTTTATTATTAAAAAAATGGGTGGCATTTGGATTAATTGTATTGGTTCCTATTTCATTAAACATTGTATTGTTTCATTTGTTTTTAGATGTATCGGGAATCGGCGGCGCTTTATTAGTAGCTACATTAAACGGAATATTAATATACAAACATTGGGCACAGTATAAATCGCTTTTCTTATAACTAAATAACTATGGACTAAAAGTTCATAGGTTTACAAACTATAATTCTATTAGTTATTGCCACAGATTCACAGATTTGTAAAAATTATATTCAAATCTGTGAATCTGTGGCAGTTTTTTAATATTCTAATCTACCAATATAGCGCATTATTCGAACAATTTTGTTTTTTCTTTTGCTGACATACGGACCAGAATTGGTGGCTTTGTATCTTCTCGGACTTGGTAAGATTGCTGCAATACTGGCCGCTTGAATTGCCGTTAAATTGGAGGCGTCTTTTTTATACCAATGTTCGCTGGCTGCTTGTGCTCCATAAACGCCATCTCCCATTTCGATGCTATTTAAATACACTTCCATGATGCGTTCTTTTCCCCAAATGAGTTCAATTAAAACGGTAAAATAGGCTTCTAATCCTTTTCGGATATAGCTTCTTCCTTGCCAAAGAAAAACGTTTTTGGCTGTTTGTTGTGAAATGGTGCTGCCTCCTTTTAGTTTTCTTCCTTTATTGTTGTTTTTAAAAGCTTTTTGCAAGGCATCAAAATCGAAACCATTGTGTTTTAAAAAGTTACCGTCTTCACTGGCGATTACCGCTTTTTGAAGATGAATGGAAATGTCCTCTATTGGAACCCAATCGTGGCTACAGATCATTTCTTTCCCATCTAATTTATTATCGATAGCGCGGGTCATCATTAGTGGTGTCATCGGAATTGGCACCCATTTGAAAACAATTACCGAAAGAATTGAAAGTCCAAAAAACCATAACATTGCTTTCCAAATAAAGGTTTTTAATTTTTGGAAAAAGCTACGGTTTGAAGTTTTAGCTCCGCTCCGTTCAGCTTTGCCTTGGGTTGAATTGTTTTTCTTTATTGTCATTTATATTAGTTCTGCTAATTCTTGTCCAATTATACTTCCGATGGCAACGCCCATTCCTCCTAATCTAACGCCACAATACACATTTTCTGATAATTGAGATACAATCGGATTTTTACTCGAACCCATTCCCATAATACCACTCCAACGATGTGCAATTTTGAAATCGTGTTGCGGTAAAATTACTTCTTTTAGCAATTGCTCCAAACGATTTTGAATTTTTTCTGTTTGGTTGAATTCGGTTGTGGTTTCTCCTTCAAAATCTAAATTGCGTCCACCACCAAGAAGGATTCTGTTTTCAAAATTCCTAAAATAATAATACCCTTTATCTAAATGAAACGTTCCTTTGATGTCTAAATTCGGAATCGGCTCTGTGATTAAAACCTGAGCTCGAGCTGGTTTTACAGCATTATTTGTTAACTGTCCTGCAAAACCGTTGGTGGCAAAAAGCAGTTTATTAGTGGTGAATGAAAAGTCATTTACCACCACTTCAACGGAATTATTTTTATCAGTAAATGAAGTAACATCAGCATGATTTAGAATTAAAATGTTTTTGGAAACAGCTTCTTTTAAAAGTGCATGCATCATATTTCCAGTATCAATTTGGCCTTCAAACGGATTAAAAACGAGGTATTCTTGAATTCCCTGAAAAGCAAATCGATCGACTTCTTTTGCAAAGACATCACCTTTAAATAAAGGTTTCAAAATTTCATTGATGAACGGCAATTTTTGCAAACATTGATTATACGTGTTTTCATCTTCCTTTAAAAACAACTCATATCCGCCATACGGTTTAAAATCGAGTGCTGTATCTCCGATTTTTTTTCGCAGTAGTTGTAAACCATTCCGTCTTTTTTGAATCAACTGAATAACCTCTTCTTCGGAATGATTTTTTAAATCGTCAATTATTTCTGACAAACTTCCAAAACAGGCAAATCCAGCATTTTTAGTACTGGCTCCTTGAGGTAAAATTCCTTTTTCTAGAATTAAAATCTTACTTTCAGGGAAACGTTCACGCAAATGTAAAGCACAATGAAGTCCGACAATACCACTTCCAACGATAGTAAAATCAACGTTTGAAAACCAATTTTTTATTTCCCAAAAACTCAGATTCATATCAGAATAAATTTTTATAAAAATAGTTTTTTTTCATTTTAGCGCGCGATATTTTTAGTGTAAATTGTGATATGTTTATTTTTTTAGACAAAAAAGCACATTAATGACAGTTATGTAAGAGGTAATTCGTCGATTTGTTAATATCTTTTTTTATTTTTTAAGAAAATAACATAAATACTTTTAAATTTGACATTCAATTATAACCAAAACCCAATTTTTATGAAATTTAAATTACTATCTGTTGTGTTGTTATCCATGACAAGTATTGTATTCGCGCAACAAAAAGGTTCTTTTTGGAAAGCATCCACAAGAACAAATGCACTTGCTTTAGACAGTAGAATGCAATTACCAACCGCAAATCTTTTTGATTTGGATATCAATGCGATGCGAGTAAATCTTGCAGATTCGCCAAAAAGAGGTGCTACAGCTAGAACTTCCACAATTATTTTGTCGATTCCAAATGCGGATGGGCAAATGGAACGTTTTAGTGTTTATGAAAATTCTACTATGGATCCAGCATTACAAGCTAGATACCCACAAATTAGATCGTATATTGGAATTGGAATTGATAATCCAACATCAACATCTTATTTCAGTTTTTCACCATTAGGATTTAAAGCAATGACTTTGAACGCCGACAAACCAGCCGTTTTTATTGAGCCAGTTTCTCAAGATTTAATGACGTATTCTGTTTATAAAAAGTCGGATAAAAGAGCCGATTTAAATAAATTTGAATGTACAGTTATTAACGATGTAACACCTCAATTAGATCCTAGTATGTTAAGACCAAATGCAGACGATGGAATGTTAAGAACATTTCGTTTAGCATTGTCGTGTACGGGTGAATATGCAACTTATTTTGGAGGTACAAAAGCATTAGCTTTAGCAGCAATGAATAATTCAATGACTCGTGTAAACGGTGTTTTTGAAATGGATTTTGCAGCGCGAATGGTATTGATAGCTAACAATGATTTAGTAATTTATACTAATGCATCTACCGACCCTTATACTACAAGCTACAATAGTCAACTGCAAAGCACATTAACATCAGTAATTGGAGAAGCAAACTATGATGTTGGACATTTATTTGTAAATGCTTCAAACAACGGAAATGCGGGTTGTATTGGTTGCGTATGCGTGAATGGTTCAAAAGGCAGCGGTTTTACCTCACATACGATACCGCAAGGAGATGATTTTGATATCGATTATGTTGCGCACGAAATGGGTCATCAATTTGGTGGTAACCATACTTTTACACATAGTAACGAAGGAACCGGAGTTCAAATGGAGCCAGGATCTGGTTCTACAATTATGGGATATGCTGGAATTACTACATTAGACATACAACCGCATTCGGATGCTTATTTTCATGCTGTAAGTATTCAACAAGTAACCAATAATATAAAAGCAAAAACGTGTCAAACGAATACAGCAACTGGAAATGCAGTACCAACTGCAAGTGCAGGTTTGGATTATACCATTCCGAAAAGTACACCTTTTATGTTAACTGCTGTTGGAACAGATGCTAATGGCGATGCACTGACTTACAATTGGGAACAAATGGATTCTCAAACAA
This sequence comes from Flavobacteriales bacterium, assembly GCA_043772885.1. GTDB lineage: Bacteria > Bacteroidota > Bacteroidia > Flavobacteriales > Flavobacteriaceae > Flavobacterium. Next base: position 1,889 of record JAYVFV010000114.1, on the reverse strand, counting down.
CTTCGGCAGTACCAAGCGCTACTAAAACAAGTGGAGTAAATTATAGATCGTACAATTCATCTACTTCTTCAATACGATATTTTCCAAGAATGGCTTCTGTATTAACAGGAGCAACAACTACTGCAGGGGCAGAACTTACAGTAGAAGCATTGTCTTCTGTGGCTAGAACACAAAATTTTAGAGTAACTGTTCGTGATAACAGAGCAGGCGGACCAGCAAATAACAGTGATGACATGATTGTTACTGTAAATGCTACTGCCGGACCTTTTACAGTAAGTTCTCCTAATACTGCAGTTTCTTATGTGGGTGGAAGTTCTCAAACTGTAACATGGGCTGTTGCTGGAACAACGGCGAATGGTGTAAACTGTGCTAATGTTGATATTTTAATTTCTACAAACGCTGGGACTACTTGGTCAACATTATTAGCTGCAACTCCAAATGACGGAACTGAAGCCGTAACTATTCCAAATACTGCTGGAACAACCAACCGAATAATGGTTAAAGGAACCAATCATATTTTCTTTGATGTTTCGAATACTAACTTCACCATTACAGCTGGTTCTTCAGATACTGTTGCGCCAACGGCTCCAACATTAGCTGCATCTGGAACTACTGAAACTACAACCAATTTATCTTGGTCGGGCGCTACAGATAACGTAGCTGTAACTGGTTATGATGTATATCAAAATGGTGCTTTTAGAGCATCAACAGCATCAACATCTTATACTGTAACTGGTTTAACTCCTTCAACAAATTATTCATTCACTGTAAGAGCAAAAGATGCAGCAGGAAATGCTTCTGTTGACAGTAATGTAGTTAACGAAACAACTTTAACTCCGGTTCCTGATACTACGGCTCCTACTGCTCCAACATTATCAGCTTCTGGAACAACTACAACTACAACCAATTTATCATGGTCTGGTGCTACAGATAACGTGGCTGTAACAGGTTATGATGTTTATCAAAATGGAGTTTTCAGAGCATCTACAGCATCTACAACTTATGCAGTAACAGGTTTAACTGCAGCGACTGCTTATACTTTTTATGTTATTGCTAAAGATGCAGCGGGTAATGTTTCTGTTGCAAGCAATACGGTAAATATAACGACACTTACTGTAATGTTAACGTATTGTGCTTCTCAAGGGAATAGTACAGCAGATGAAAAAATAGGAAGAGTACAATTCGGAACTATCAATAATCCTTCTACAGGAACAGCAGGTTACGAAAACTTTACTGCAATTTCAACGAATGTAGTTAGAGGAACGGCTTACACTATAACAATAACACCGTCATGGACAAGTACTGTTTTTAATGAAGGATATGCTGTATTTATTGATTACAATCAAGATGGTGATTTTGCAGATGCTGGTGAAACAGTCTATACAAGAGCAAGAACTAAAACGACTCCAGTAAATGGATCTATTACAATTCCAGCTACTGCTGCATTGGGTTCAACTAGAATGAGAGTTTCTATGAAATACAACGGAACACCAACTTCTTGTGAAGTATTCTCTTTTGGTCAAGTTGAAGATTATACCGTAAATATTACCGCTACAGCTAGAGATGAACAAGCATTAAATAATGTAGTTTCTTTCAACTTGTATCCAAATCCTGTTACAGATGAAATTTTAAATATTGCTAACCTTGAAATGGATTCAACCTACAGAATTTTCAACATGATGGGTCAAGAATTAGGAAGAGGTGTAATAGAAAACGAAAGCATCAATGTTGGTTCCTTAGCTTCAGGGACTTATTTAATTGAAGTTTCTAATGCCAGTGGTTCAACTTCAAAACGATTTATTAAACAATAACCCAATTATTATTTTTTTAAAAGCCATGCTGAAAAGTGTGGCTTTTTTTATACTGCGTCTTTCCCGCGCAGGCGGGAA
>JAYVFV010000113.1:0-4603 GCA_043772885.1 Flavobacteriales bacterium | reverse complement strand
GTTATAGGTATTGTAAATTGCTATTTTCTGTATGTTTAAAAAACAGTGTATCTCTTTTTTTTTACTTTTTTGTACTGTTGCTTTCAGTCAAATAGGAGGTAAGTCAGTGTATCAATTTTTGAATCTTGTAACTTCTCCTCGTCAAGCTGCTTTGGGCGGAAAAGTCTTGACCATTTATGATGAAGATGTAAATCAGGCTTTTTTTAATCCCGCTTCCATTAATCCAGAAATGGATAATAAATTATCAGTCAATTACGGAAACTATTATGGACAAGCAACCTACGGAACTGCCGCTTACGCCTATACTTATGACCAACACGTGCAAACTTTTCATGTTGGTGTGAACTATGTCAATTACGGAAATTTTGATGGATACGATGAAACGGGTCAACAAACGTCGAGCTTCACAGGAAGCGATATTGCCTTGTCGTTTGGTTATGCGTATAATGTTCCTTTTACAAGTATTTATTTTGGAGCCAATGCAAAATTAATTTCCTCTACTTTAGAAAGTTACAGTTCTTTTGGCGCAGCTGTAGATGTCGGTGCTTTGTATATCGATGAACCAAATGACATCAATTGGGCGATTGCCATCCGAAATGTCGGAACTCAAATTACAACCTACGCAGGAACTCAAGAAAAATTACCGATGGAAATTCTGCTTGGTGTTTCGCAAGAAGTAGAGAATGTGCCTATTCGTTGGCATCTCACTTTAGAAAATATGCAACAATGGAAAATTGCATTCTCAAATCCAAATAGAGCCGTTGGAAGTATTGACGGCGAAGCGACTCCCGAAAAAGTTTCCTTTTTAAATAATGCTTTTCGCCATGTGATATTGGGAGTTGAATTGTTTCCAACCAAAGGATTTAATATACGAATCGGTTACAACTTTAGAAGAGCAGCCGAATTGAAAATTATTGAGCAGCGTAGTTTCTCTGGAATTTCTGCTGGAATTGGATTAAAAATGGGAAAATTAAAGTTTAATTATTCGTACTCAAGATATACATTAGCAGCAAATACAAGTTTGTTTGGATTAACTATTAACTTTGCAGACGAGTAGCATATTACTTCTAAATAGTATCGTTTTTTAATTGCCACGAATTCACGAATTTTATTGAGTTTTTATTTGATTAATTCGAATTTTAGTCAAAGACGAATAATTTTTAACTATTTCATTTTTAATTCGTGAATTCGTGGCGAAAACTTTTATTTTAAACTCACGTTAAATACTATACTTTGAAAAAAATTACAATAGCAATCGACGGATATTCTTCCACAGGGAAAAGCACTTTGGCAAAACAATTAGCAAAACAATTAGCGTATGTTTATGTCGACTCTGGAGCGATGTATCGTGCGATTACTTTTTTCGCCATGCAAAATGGGTATATTAATTCCGATACTTTCGACAAACAAACGTTGATAAACAGTTTACCATCCATACAACTCCATTTTGAATTCAATGCCGAATTGGGTTTTGCCGAAATGTTTTTGAACGATGTCAATGTCGAAAAAGAAATACGCACTTTAAACGTCTCCAATTTTGTCAGTAAAATTGCCGAAGTTTCTGAAGTCAGAGCTAAACTGGTCGAACAACAGCAAGAAATGGGAAAAGGTAAAGGAATTGTAATGGACGGTCGCGATATCGGAACGGTTGTTTTTCCGAAAGCCGAATTGAAAATCTTCATGACTGCTAGTCCAGAAACACGTGCCCAACGCCGTTATGACGAATTGCAAGCCAAAGACAATTCTGTTTTATATGAAGACGTATTAAAAAACGTGCAAGAGCGCGATTACATTGATACACACCGAACCGATTCTCCTTTAGTAATTGCCGACAATGCTATCGAAATAGACAACTCTCATCTCACACGAGAAGAACAATTTGTAGCTGTTTTAGAATTGGTTGAAGAGGTTTTGAATTCCTAATTCATACACAAATTATCCACAAACTTGTCGAATGGCAAAATCACATTCAAATCATTTGGAATTTTAGATTTTAATGTTAGATTTACATTCTGTTTACACTAAAAACATTTCATTATGAGTATAAAGTTCAGATTGACTTTAATGAGTTTTCTACAATTTTTTGTTTGGGGGGCGTGGTTAATTACAGTTGGAAATTATTGGTTTGCTACGAAGCAATGGAGTGGTGCCGAATTCGGAGCCATTTTCTCAACACTCGGAATCTCTTCTATCATAATGCCAGCCATAACCGGAATTATCGCCGATAAATGGATGAATGCCGAAAAGCTGTACGGAATTTTACATATTTTAGGTGGAATCGCACTGTTTTATATTCCGCAAGTCGAAGATCCAATTACGTTTTACTGGGTGATTTTTGCGGCGATGCTTTGTTATATGCCAACCATTTCCTTATCGAATTCGGTGGCGTATAATATTTTAAAAAACAATGATTATGATGTGGTAAAAGTGTTTCCTCCAATCAGGGTTTGGGGAACAATCGGATTTATCGCCGCCATGTGGTTGACCAATTTAACCGACAATAAAGCGTCGGCTAACATGTTTTATATTTCGGCAGTTGCTGCAGTAGTCTTAGGGATTTATTCGTTTACATTGCCTAAATGTCCGCCTCAAAAGTTGATTGCTGAGAATGCAACTTTGACTCAAAAATTAGGTTTGGATGCTTTCAAATTATTCGGTACTTATAAAATGGCATTATTCTTTTTATTCTCGATGTTTTTGGGTGGAGCATTGCAATTAACCAATATGTATGGCGATGTTTATTTATCTGAATTTGGTAAAATTCCAGAATACGCCAACAGTATCATTGTCAAAAAATCGACATTGATTATGTCAATTTCTCAAGTTTCAGAAACCTTATTTATATTGGCAATTCCGTTTTTCTTAAAGCGCTTCGGAATCAAACAGGTAATGCTGATTTCGATGTTTGCTTGGGTGTTACGATTCGGATTATTTGCTTATGGAAATCCGGCTGATGGTTTATGGATGATCATTATGTCGTGTGTGGTGTACGGAATGGCATTTGACTTTTTCAATATTTCAGGTTCGTTATTTATCGAAACCACAACCGATTCTAAAATACGTTCGTCGGCTCAAGGTTTGTTCATGATGATGTCGAACGGATTTGGAGCATTGTTTGGTGGATTGATAAGTGGAATAGTTATCGATAAATACTTTACTCATGATGGCGCCAGAGATTGGCACAGCATCTGGCTTTCATTCGCAGTATATGCTTTAGTCATTGCAATTGCTTTTGCAGTGATGTTCAAACACAAGCACCATCCGAATGATGTGGAAAATGTAAGTCATTAAAAAAAATAATTTTATACAAACCCTTTCTGAGTTTTAACACAGAAAGGGTTTTTTATTATATTGAAATGAAATACCTTTGAAACTCAATTGTCATTTTTATGAAGAAAAACATTTTTTTACTGTTACTTTTTTTGGTTGCTTTTTCTGGATTTTCCCAAACCAATCAACTTTACAAACAAAGTCTAGCTGCCTATAAAAGTAAAGACTATGCGTTGTTTTTAAAACTGAACAAACAATTGGATAGCATCCGACCGTCGCATCCTGTATTTTCGTATAATGTAGCTGCAGGATATTCACTTACCAAAAAAGAAAATGAAGCTATTGCTGCTTTAAAGAGCGTTGTATTGATGAACAATACCATTCCATTTGAAGAAGAAGCCGACTTTCAAAACATTAAAACCACTGCAGGTTTTCAAAAAGTAATAGCGTTAAAAGAAGCACAAAACAAAGTAATCGAAAGTTCTAATTTTAAAGTGTCGCTTTCTGAAAAAGACTTGCACCCAGAGGGGTTGGTTTATTTGGATAAGCAAAAACTTTGGTTGGCATCAAGTATTCGAAACAAAAAAATAGTTTCTTTTGATAGCAAAGGTGTTTGTTCTGATTGGTTTATCGATACGCCGTATTCCGTTTTTGCTTTAAAAGCAGATGAAAAACAAAGGTATTTGTGGGTGAGTTGTTCTGCCATGCCCGAAATGAAAAATTTCACAGAAGCAGTCGATGGAAGAAATGAAATCCTGAAAATTGATATCAAAACCAGACGCCTTGTCAAAAGATATATCCTAGATGATAAACACGTTTTTGGCGATTTGGTTGTTGCCAAAAATGGTGATGTTTATATTTCGGATAGTAAAGATCCAATTATTTATAAAATTCAAAATGATAAAATACCACATGAGAAAATTGTGGTTTGGAAAGACTTAAAAGGTACCGCATTGAATCTACAGGGTTTAACATTCAATGCCGATCAATCGAAACTTTTTATCGCCGATTATTTAAAAGGAATTATGGTGGTTACCATGAAAGACGATTTTAAAATATCTTGGTTGCCTGTTCCTGATGGTGCCACAAAAAAAGGAATTGACGGAATGTTGTATTATAAAAACAGTTTAATAACCGTTCAAAATGGCGCAGTTCCTATTCGAATTGTGAAGTACAATCTCAATACAGAAAACACTCAAATTACCGACTTTAAAGTACTGGATAATAACCGAGCTATTTTTAACGAACCTGCTTTAGCTACCATCTCTAATGGGAAATTGTACTTTTTTGCGAATTCACCATGGAAATTTTATAGCGACAATAAAGAATTGGA
>JAYVFV010000112.1:0-4689 GCA_043772885.1 Flavobacteriales bacterium | reverse complement strand
CGAAATTAGCACGCTCTTTAATTAGCGAAACGATTTTTACTAGCGATGTATAATCAACATCAATTCCTTTTTCATACAAAAAAGGAGCAAATGCTTTAGCCAAACTCTCATCGTCTTGTTTCTGTAAATATTGATGATTGAACCATTTGTTTTTTTCCGGATCAAATTTGGCTCCCGATTTGTGAACGCGATTCAAATCGAATTTTGCTACTAATTCTTCTAATGAAAATAATTCTTGTTCGGTTCCGTCATTCCAACCCAATAAAGCTAAAAAGTTAATCACTGATTCTGGGAAATAACCTTCTTCTCTATAGCCTTTTGAATCATTCCATTTTAAAGGAAATATAGGAAATCCTCCAGCTTCGCCGTCGCGTTTCGATAATTTTCCGTTTCCGATAGGTTTTAAAATCAATGGTAAATGAGCAAATTCTGGAGTTTCCCAACCAAAAGCTTTGTATAACAAACAATGCAACGGCATCGATGGCAACCATTCTTCGCCACGAATTACGTGTGAAGTTTCCATCAAATGATCGTCGACAATATTTGCTAAATGGTAGGTTGGCATTCCGTCACTTTTAAACAGAACTTTATCGTCTAATAAATTGGTTTCGAATTGGATATCGCCACGAATACAATCGTGCAAATACAAAGTTTCATTAACAGGCGTTTTAAATCTGATTACGAAATGGTCACCAGCAACTATTCTTTTTTGAGTTTCTTCTGAAGAAAGCACTAAAGAAGTATCTAATTTTTCGCGATTGTGCCAGTTGTAAATAAAGGTTTTTCCTTGTTCTTCGTGTTGTTTTCTGTTAAAATCTAAAGCTTCAGCAGTATCAAATGCATAATATGCCCAACCTGAATTTATTAATTGATCAGCATATTTTTGATACAAATGTTTTCTTTCGGATTGTCGATACGGTCCGAATTTTTCGTTTTTTCCAACGGTTTCACTTGGCGCAATTCCCAGCCATTCTAATGCTTCAAAAATGTATTCTTCTGCATTAGGAACGAATCGATTTTGGTCGGTATCTTCAATTCGCAAATAAAAAACACCATTATTTTTTTTAGCAAAAAGATAATTAAATAAAGCGGTTCTCACGCCACCAATATGTAAAGGTCCAGTTGGACTAGGTGCAAAACGCACTCGAACTTGTTTCGACATTGTTGTAAAATTTGACGCAAAGATAATCAGAAGTTAGAAGATTTTTGTTTAGTAAAGATTTAACTTTTATCCTAACTATAAATTTGTATTTTTATCGGTTATAAATAAAAGAATTTCAATTTTGGAAAAATCGAATGTCATTTACAATAAGCTCGAACAGTTTATAAAGAAGTTTTATACCAATGAATTACTCCGCGGAACCATTTTTTTTGTTGGCTTGGGGTTGTTGTATTTTATATTTACGCTTTTTATAGAATATTTTCTTTGGTTGAAACCGATGGCAAGAACCGTTCTTTTTTGGATGTTTATTGCTGTGGAGGTTTTTCTGTTGTTGCGATTTATTTTGTTTCCGATATTTAAATTATTCAAACTCCAAAAAGGAATCAATTATGATGATGCGTCGAAAATTATTGGAAACCATTTCAATGAAGTAGGCGATAAGCTGACCAATTTTCTGCAACTGTCAGAAGACAAAAATAAATCCGAATTATTGATTGCATCGATTGATCAAAAAGCCAATTCGTTGCAACCAATTCCGTTTGGAAACGCGATTAATTTCAATAAAAACACCAAATATTTACCGTTAGCGATTATTCCGATTTTGTTCTTTTTGTTTTTCATGGTTTTAGGAAAAGGCGATATGCTCACGCAAAGTTTGAATAGAGTGGTGCATTTTAAACAACAATTTCTACCACCAGCGCCATTTGAGTTTCAAATTCTGAATCAAAATCTGCAAACCGAACAAAACCAAGATTTTCTTTTGAAAGTAAAAACAATAGGAAATGTGATCCCAGAGAATGCCATGATTTATATTGGTGAGGAAAGTTATTTTATGGAAAGCAATACAGCGGGAGAATTCCATTTTGTTATTCCGAAACCAAAGGCAAATATCGAATTTCATTTAGAAGCCAATAACGTTTCATCCAATGATTATGAACTTTCGGTGGTTACGGTTCCGTCAATAGCTAATTTTGAAATGGCATTTCATTTTCCTGGTTATCTACATAAAAAAAGTGAAGTTTTAAAAGGAACAGGAAATGCTATAATTCCGGAAGGAACTCGCGTAACATGGCGAATGAATACCATCGCAACACAAAAAGTAGAATGGTTGGATGGCAATTCAAAACAATCTTTCAGCAAACAAGACAATCAGTTTTTATTGTCAAAAAATATCAGTCAAAATACCGATTATCAAATAGTTACTTCTAATGATAAGATTCAGAATTACGAAAAGTTAAACTATAACATTTCGGTAGTTAAAGATCAATTTCCTACTATTACGGTTAATAATCCTCCAGATTCATTAAAAGTCGCTAAGAATTATGTTTTAGGACAAGTGTCAGATGATTACGGATTGTCAAAACTACAAATTGTATATTATCCGAAAGACAAACCCAACGATGCGAAACGTGGAATCATTGCAGTAAAGAAAGAAATTTACGACCAGTTTGTTTTTGCTTTTCCGAGTAATTTGTTAATTGAAGAAGGCGTTAACTACGAATATTATTTTGAAGTTTTTGATAATGATGCACCTCATGGTTATAAAAGCTCTAAATCGGCTGTTTTTTCACACAGAGAATCTACAGATGTAGAAAAGGAAGATGAATTAATACAACAACAAAACGACAATATTAATTCGTTAGAGAAGTCATTAAAGACACAAGAAAAGCAGCAAAATGAGATGGAAAAGTTGCAAAAAATGGGGAAAGAAAAAGAATCGCTTGAGTTTAAAGAGCAACAAAAAGTAAATGATTTTCTCCAGCGTCAGAAAAAACAAGACGAAATGATGAAAGAGTTTGCTAAAAAAATGAAAGACAATCTCGATAAAGTTAAAACGGATAAGAAAGACGAGCTAAAAGAGTTGCTTAAAGATCGTTTAGAAAAAGTTGATAAAGATTTTGAAAAGAACAAAAAGCTTTTGGAAGAACTTCAAAAACTCAATGATAAAATAAGCAAAGAAGAGTTGTTTGAAAAAATGGAAAAATTCAAACAAAATGCTAAAAACCAATCCAAAAGTTTAGAGCAATTGGTCGAGCTTACTAAAAAATATTATGTAGAGAAAAAAGCAGAACAAATCGCTGATAAATTGAATAAATTAGCTGAAAAACAAGATGCACTTTCTGATAATGAGAAAGAAAATAATTCCGAAAAGCAGGAAGAAATAAATAAAGAGTTTGAAAAAATACAAGAAGAATTAAAAGAATTAGACAAAGAAAATAAGGAATTAAAATCGCCTGTTGGTTTGCCCGATACGAAACCAAAAGAAAAAAGCATTGATGAAGATTTAAAAAACGCTTCCGATCAGTTGAAAAAACAGCAAAAAGATAAAGCCAAACCAAAGCAGAAAAGCGCCGCAAAAAAGATGCAGCAAATGAGTCAAGATATGCAAGAAAGCATGCAACAAGAAGGGCAAGAACAAATGGAAGAAGATGTTGCGATGTTGCGTCAAATTATAGATAATCTGTTGGCGTATTCTTTTTCTCAAGAGGATGTCATGAAACAATTTAAGGGATTAAAAAGAGGTTCTCCGTCGTTTAATAAAAATCTAAAAACCCAACAGGATTTAAAACAGCAATTCAAACATGTTGACGACAGTTTATTCGCCATGTCGTTGCGTAATCCTAGAATTGCAGAAGACGTTACAAAAGAGATAGGAAACGTTCAATATAATGTAGATAAAGCATTAGAAAAACTAGCTGATGCTGATATTTTAAAAGGAACGTCACACCAACAATTTGCAACTTCATCTGCAAATAAATTAGCAGATATGTTGGCGGACACGCTTAATAGTATGCAAATGCAAATGTCGGGAGCGGGAGCAGGTAAACCAAAACCTGGACAAGGAGAAGGAATGCAATTACCGGATATTATTAAAAAGCAAGAAGGTCTTGGTGAGAAAATGAAGAAAGGTATGAAACCCGGACAAAAACCTGGCGATGGTAAAGACGGAAAGGAAGGAGAAAAAGAAGGTGGTAAAGATGGAAAAGGTAAGGAAGGCAAAGACGGAAAAGAAGGAAAGGATGGGAAAGGTAAAAACGGACAAGGTGGGGGAAATGGTGGTCAAGGCAATAAAGATGGTGAAAACGGCGAAGACGGCGAAGGAGATGCAAAAGCCATAATGGAAATTTACAAAGAGCAGCAACAACTACGTGAAGCACTTCAAAACGAATTGAATAAAAAGGGGCTCGGCGGAAACGGTCAAAATGCATTTGATCAAATGAAACAAATCGAAAAGCAATTACTGAATAAAGGTTTTAATAATGAGACATTGCAAAAAATATTAAATGTAAAATACGAATTATTAAAACTTGAAAAAGCAGTTCAACAACAAGGAGAAGAAAAGAAACGTCAATCCGAAACTAATAAAAAGGAATTCAACAATACAACCAACGCTTTGCCTCAGCGATTGCAAGAATATATCAATAGTGTTGAAATATTAAACCGACAAAGCTTACCTTTGCGCGAAAATTACAACCAAAAGGTGCAAGAATATTTTAAGACGAATGATTAGTTTTAATTCCGAAATC
>JAYVFV010000111.1:0-14528 GCA_043772885.1 Flavobacteriales bacterium | reverse complement strand
CTACAAAATCCAAGTATTTTTTGTTGTTCGAATTGTAGATGTAACAGCCAATCGCATGCGACACTTCCATCCCTAAAGGATAAGGAGACGTTTGTGCTTGGTATTTTAAGAAGTTTGGATTCATTTTATTTAACCGCAAATTATTTAACCGCAAAGTGCGCAAAGGTTCTACGCAAAGTTCGCAAGGTTTTAGATTTGTTTTAATTTTGAACACTGAACACTGAACACTGAACACTGAACACTGAACACTGAACACTGAACACTGTTTACCTTTTCTTCTTTTCGTAATTCAACGTTTCTTTTCGAATCTCCATAGGAACATTGGGTTCGGAAATTTCTCCTTTTACATCGGCTGCTGCTTTTGTATCGTATTCGTTTTCTTCTGGCGGAAAAATATCTTCTTTTGTTTTTATCCGTTCCTCGCCACGCCAAACAAAACCACGAAGTTTTCGGGCATTTTCGGGAAGCTCCGTTTCGGGATAAATATCGCCATCCACTTGATTGAAAAAAGTAATCGTATCAATTTTACTTTTATCATCCATAAGCATATTGATTTTACTACTAACATTTTTGTTAATTCCGATAAGTTCATTGGCATCATTACGCATGTAAAAAACGACTTCGGTATTTTTTACAATATCGACATCGTAGAGTTTGTTGTCTTTGAATTTTCCATACAAATTCAATCCTTTTACTTGATTGTAACCCGTTCCAATAGTATCCTTTGAAGCGATAAATGCGTTGTTGAGGACTTTTAACGAATCGAGTTTTTCGGTTTTATTATTACCGATAAGATGCATTACATCACCCGTCATTTGGTTTTCAGCATTCCAAAGTATCGGTTTACCAATCAATTTGGTTAGTGCTTTTTTCTGATCAGAATGAATCGAATCGCATTTGCCACTCATATCGGTTTTAAAAAAACGCACATTGTTATAACCTCTCACTATTCGTTCACCTTCTTTGCCTGTAACAACCAATCTTTTGGCATGAACAAACATCGAATCTTTATCAATCAAATAACGAACAGAGGCTCTTTTGGTAATGTAAAGCGAATCTTTATTGCGATACACTTCTCCATAATGACCTCTGATTATCGCTTTATTAATCGAATCAGTGATTTTTACATTTCGGGTAGCCGATGCAAATTCTTTGTTCCTATCGTAAAATAAACTGTCACCCCTTATGAGTCGGTCGTTGTATTTAATATAGGAGTTTTTTACAAAATGGGCTTTGTTGTTTTTGGTGTCGTAAAATCCTTTTTCGGTGTAGATAAAATTCTCTTTTCCAGTAATGGTTGACGGACCAAAAAGATAGGAGTGACCCGAATTGGTATAATAATCTAAATAGTTGGTTTTTATTACATATTGCGGATTTGTTAATATTACTGAATTTCGAAATTCGTATTTTTTTTGTTGTACAAAATAACGACCTGCTCTGCTTTTGAGTGTATTTTCTTTGTTTACAATGGTGCCATTTGAATTGTAATACACTTCTTGTTTTATCCTGTCAAAATTTATGGTGTCGGTAACCAACGACATTTCAGGAGAACGCAATGATACATCTCCAGTTGCAAAAGCTTGTTTGATGTTACCATTATATTCGGCATATTTACCATTTAAATACAATGTGTCACCTTGAACCATTTGTACGTTACCAAATGCCTTTAGGTAGTTTTCTTTTTGAAAATAATACGCTTTATTACAGGTAATGATTACGCCATCATGTTTGGCTCGAACATTACCAGTTAGCAATAAAGCATCCGGAATTTCGAATTGGTTAATATCAGAATGATCAGCGTTTTCGATATCAATTTGACTTGATTTCTGCGCCCAAATTGAAGTAAATCCAAAAAAGAAAATGGCAATAAGAATCAGATTTTTTTTCAATACAATTAATTTTGAGTCAAATTTACTTAAAATGTAGGAAGGTTGTTTTTAATTATGAAATATTTATAAAGAAACCCTTTCTTTACGGAAAGGGTTTCTTTTTATTTTAAAATTGTCTGTTTTCTATCCGGCCCTACCGAAACTATTTTTATCGGAATTTCAACTGCTGCTTCGATGAATTCGATGTAGTTTTTAAGTTCTATTGGCAAGCTTTCATAAGTTGTCAATCCAGTTAAATCGGCTTTCCAACCTTTTAAATTAGTATAAAGTGGCGTCACATTTTCTTCTTCAATGTTGAAAGGCAAATGGTGAATTTCTTTTCCTTTGTAGTTATAAGAAGTACAGACTTTCAACGTTTCAAATCCCGATAAAACATCGCCTTTCATCATCATTAATTGTGTCACACCATTGACTTGAATGGCATACTTCAACGCCACTAAATCCAACCATCCGCAACGTCTTTTTCTTCCGGTAACCGAACCGAATTCGTTTCCAACGCTTGCCATCATATCACCTGCATCAGTAAAATCTTCAGTTGGAAACGGTCCGCTTCCAACACGAGTCGTGTAGGCTTTGAAAATTCCAAATACTTCCTTTATTTTGTTAGGTGCAATTCCCAATCCTGTGCAAGCTCCTGCAGCTGTTGTGTTTGAAGAAGTTACAAACGGATACGTTCCGAAATCAACATCCAACAACGAACCTTGAGCCCCTTCACAAAGAATTGATTTTCCTGCTTTTTGCGCTTGTGCCAAATATTCTTCGCTGTCGATAAAATCTAATTCTTTCAAATCTTCAATTGCTGCAAAGAATTCTTTTTCTAATTCCGCCAAATTGTACTGAATGTTCACATCGTAAAACGCAATCATGGCTTCGTGTTTGTCGGCTAATGCGCGGTAGCGTTCTTTGAAATCGGCAAGTTCGATATCGCCAACGCGGATCCCGTTTCTACCCGTTTTGTCCATATACGTCGGACCAATTCCTTTTAAAGTAGAACCAATTTTGGCTTTTCCTTTGGATGCTTCCGAAGCTGCATCGAGCAATCGATGCGTTGGAAGTATTAAATGTGCTTTTCTTGAAATGATTAATTTCGATTTTAAATCGAGATTGAATTTTGCCAAACCATCGACTTCGCTTTTAAAAACTACAGGGTCAATTACGACACCATTTCCGATAACGTTGATATTATTGTCGTGAAAAATTCCAGATGGAATGGTTCGTAAAACATGTTTTATTCCGTCAAATTCTAATGTATGTCCAGCATTCGGTCCGCCTTGAAAGCGAGCAATTATATCGTATTTAGAAGTCAGAACGTCAACGATTTTTCCTTTTCCTTCATCTCCCCATTGTAATCCTAGTAGCAAATCTACGGTCATTTTAATTGATAATTGATAATTGATAATTAACAATGAATGAATCTTTGTAAATCGTCAATCGAGTTATGTTTTATTTATACTAATTTTAATTTAATTCTGCGAAAAATCAGGACGCAGGAACGCCCATTATCAATTGTCAATTATCCATTATCAATTGATTTCTTGGTGGCGTAAAAATAAAGCGAATGATTATGTATTTCGATGCCAAAAATATCTTCAATTGTTTGTTTGATGGTTTGAATTCGAGGATCGCAAAATTCAATTACTTCGCCAGAATCGGTCATGATAATGTGATCGTGCTGTTTATCGAAATACGATTTTTCATAATGCGCTTGATTTTGTCCGAATTGGTGTTTGCGAACCAACCCGCAATCCAATAATAATTCGATGGTATTGTACAACGTAGCACGTGAAACGCGATAGTTTTTATTTTTCATTTTGAGGTACAAATTCTCAATATCAAAATGCTCTTCACTGTTGTAAATTTCCTGAAGAATAGCATAGCGTTCAGGCGTTTTACGATGTCCTTTATTCTCAAGATACGCCGTAAAAACATTTTTTACAGTTTCTTGATTTTTAGTATTATCAGTTGCAATTAGTGTCATATCGGCAAAGGTAATTTTTTTGTTTAGAAGTAGAAAAGTTTCGTTCCTAAATTTCAGGATAAGTTATAAACGAGTTATTAAAATATTGATTATTAGATAGTTTAAAATTACATATGAGACACTACGTCTTTCCCGCGTAGGCGGGAATCTAATTTAGCACAGGGATTGCTTCGCCTGTTCGGGTTAACCCTCGAGTCCCGCCTACGCGGGAAAGACGCAATGGTATAAATATCGCTAATTCGTGTAAACTCTCGTTACTTTATCAACGCCATCAATTTTTTTAATATTATCGATAAGTTTTTTAAGAATAACACTGTTTTGAACAATCACCGTAACCTGACCGTTAAAAATACCAGCTTCCCCACTTAAGGAGATACTTTGAATATTTACGTGCATGTTATTCGAAATTACTTTGGTCAATTCGTTGGTTAAACCCAAAGCATCCATTCCAGTAATTTTTAAAATGGCTTTGAATTCTTGTTGTGACGAATCAATCCATTTGGCAATCATGATGCGATACGCGTAGTTTGATTGCATGGCAATGGCGTTTGGACAATCTTTTTTGTGGACTTTTATTCCTTCATTTATGGTTACAAAACCAAAGACTTCATCACCCGGAATTGGATTGCAACAGGTAGAAAGTTTATAATCCAATCGATCTTGTTCGGCACCAAAAACCAATAAATCATAATTGCTACTTAACTCTTGTTTGTTGATTTCTTCAGGTTGGGTACTTGGCGAACGTTTGATTTTATTTTTAAAGAAATTAATCAGCGTATTGCTTTTTTGTGCGGCAAAGTCTTTTAGTTGTTGATTTTCTATAGCTCCAATTCCCATACGGTAAAACAGATCCAAACTGGTTTTTAATTTAAAGAAATTCACCAATTCATTAATAACTGTTTCGTTTAAAACAATTTTTAGATGTTTTAGTTTGCGAGTAAGAAGTTCTTTACCATCTTCGGCAATTTTCTTGGTATTCTCGTTAAGAACATTTCTGATTTTATTTTTGGCTCTCGATGTAGTAACATAATCCAACCAGTTGATAGTTGGTTTTTGATTTATTGAAGTAATGACTTCAATTTGGTCGCCACTTTTTAATTCGTAATTCAGCGGAACCAATCGACCGTTTACACGAGTTCCTCTTGTTTTTACACCTATTTCAGAGTGAATGCTAAAAGCAAAATCGAGGGAAGTTGCGCCTTTTGGTAACGATTTAATTTCTCCTTTTGGCGTAAAAACAAAAATTTCCTTTGCATATAAATTCATTTTGAAATCTTCGACAAAATCGACAGCATTGGTTTCCGAATTTTCCAACGCTTCTTTTAAAAGATTGAGCCAAACATCCAAACCGCCTTCTTCATCGCCACCTTGTTTGTATTTGTAATGGGCAGCATACCCTTTTTCGGCAATTTCATCCATGCGCTCACTTCGGACTTGTATTTCAACCCAACGTCCTTTTGGTCCCATAACCGTAATATGTAAGGCTTCGTATCCTGTTGATTTTGGGGAAGAAATCCAATCCCGCAAACGACTCGGACTCGGGCGATAATGATCGGTCACTACCGAATAGATTTTCCAAGCGACAAATTTTTCGTCATGCAAATTGGATTTGTAAATGATTCGCAATGCAAATTTGTCGTATACTTCATCAAAACTAACATTTTGAGAAGCCATTTTTCGACGGATGGAATAGATTGATTTTGGTCGGCCTTTAATCACAAAATCGACTCCTTCTATATCAAGCGATTTTTTAAGAACATTAGTAACCAATTTAATGTATTCGTCTTGTTCTTCTTTGGTTTCCTTTATTTTACTGACAATGTCATTATAAATCGCTGGTTCGGTGTATTTTAATCCTAAATCTTCTAATTTGGTTTTGATGTTGTACAATCCCAATCGATGAGCAAGAGGTGCATAAATGTACAAGGTTTCAGATGCAATTTTGATCTGTTTGTAATCGGGCATCGAATCCATTGTTTGCATGTTGTGCAAACGATCGGCGATCTTTATAAGTATTACACGAACATCATCATTTAATGTCAATAGCATTTTACGGAAATTTTCCGCTTGCATTGAAATGTTCATGTCTTTTTTTACTTGGGAAATTTTAGTCAATCCTTCAACCAAAATCGCGATTTTAGTTCCGAATTTTTTTTCTAATTCTTCGATGGTGATTGGCGTATCTTCAACCACATCATGAAGTAGAGCAGCTGCAATTCCAGTGGCTCCAAGACCAATTTCGGAAGCTACAATTTTGGCAACACCAATAGGATGAAAGATATACGCTTCTCCCGATTTTCGTCGCTGATCTTTATGCGCTTCAACAGCCACATCAAATGCCTTACGAATAAGTTTCTTATCGGCATCAGTAAGTGTTTGGTAACTAATACGAAGAAGTTCTCTATATTCTCTTGCTAATGCTTTCTTTTCGTCTTCTAAATTGATCTCAATCATGGGTTGCTCTTCAATTCTTAAAAATAGAAATTTATATTGGAATAGGCAAATAGAAATTTATAATAATTTTAAATGATTGGCGAAATTTTTATACCAACTGTGGTTATTTGTTTTTTGAAATTACATATTTAGGTATACTACGTCTTTCCCGCGTAGGCGGGAATCTATGTGCTAAATAGATTCCCGCCTGCGCGGGAAAGACGTAATGGTGGAATCGAAAAGTCTAACTTCTAGAGTATTCACTTTGGAGAAAGTTGCTGACAGTCAGTTATTTTTAAGTCAATTATAAGATTTAAATTTAAAACCCGCGTTGTCGTTTGGCTTCAAAAATTAATATAGCGGAAGCTACCGAAACATTCATAGAATCGATTTCGCCTTGCATCGGAATAATGATGTTTTTAGAATTACTATCGCGCCAAGCTTGACTCAAACCTGTTGCTTCGGTTCCAACCACAATAGCAGAAGCTGCAGTATAATCTTGTAAATGATAGGAATTGGAGTTTTGTAAAGTGGCTCCGAAAATGGTAATTTTCTTTTGAAGTAAATAGGCCAACACTTCTTCTGTTGTACCTGTTGCAATTTGATTGGTGAAAAGACAACCCACACTCGAACGCACGATATTCGGATTGTACAAATCGGTTTTCGGATTGGCAATAATAACAGCATCAATCTTCGCAGCATTGCAAGTTCGTAAAATAGCACCGATGTTTCCTGGCTTTTCAAGCGCTTCCAAAACTAAGATCAATGGATTTTTTGGTAAAACTAAATCGGACAAGTGTAATGATTTTGTTTTCGCAACGGCAATTATTCCTTCTGTAGTATCGCGATACGCTAGTTTTTGGTAGACTTCTTTTGATATTTCAATGAAGTCAATTTGGTTATTTGATAATTTGGTTATTTGTTTTTCCGATACTAATTCGGGGAGAAATAAAACTGTTTCAATTTCGTAATTTCCTTTTAAGGCCAATTCGATTTCACGCATTCCTTCAATCAAAAAAGTACCCGATTGTTTTCGGACTTTGGCTTTTTCCTGAAGTAAAATCAGTGATTTTATATACGGATTTTGAGAAGAAGTAATTTGTTTCATAATTGCTTTTCGGAAGTTCAAAGTTACAAAATTCCTCTCGCTTTTATTTCCAAATATTTATTGATGGTATCTAAAGTCAGATTTTTGGGTTGGGTTAACACCGAATGGATGCCGTATTTTTTGAGCTCGTTTACAATGAGTTTCTTCTCGAAAATGAATTTTTCGGCAATTACTTTATCGTACACTTCCTGAATTGTGGTTGTTTTTTTATTGGTGATTTGGTACAATTCGGTATTTTGAAAAAATACTACAACTAACAAATGACTTTTTGCAATTCCTTTTAAATACGGAAGTTGACGATGCAATCCGTCCAAAGTTTCAAAGTTGGTATACAAAATAATCAAACTTCGTTGGTTAATTTTTTTCTTAATGTCGGCATACAAACGCGAATAATCGCTTTCGAAAAAATCGGTTTTAACATTGTACAGATTTTCTAAAATTTTTTGCATTTGTGACGTTCTTTTTTCAGCAACAACACGATTTTCTATTTTTTTAGAAAAAGAAAACATTCCGGCTTTATCTTGTTTTTTTAAGATGACATTCGATAAAACTAAAGTCGCGTTAATCGCATAATCCAACAAACTCAATCCGTTGAAAGGCATTTTCATGGTTCTGCCTTTGTCGATTGCCATGTAAATATTTTGCGATTTTTCGTCTTGGAACTGGTTTACCATCAACGCGTTTTTCTTCGCCGTAGCTTTCCAATTTAGCGTGCGGATATCGTCGCCAGGAACGTATTCTTTTATTTGTTCAAACTCCATTGTGTGTCCGATCCGTCGAATTTTTTTCATACCATACTGAAACAAATTGTTCGAAAAAGCAATCAAATCGTATTTGCGCAACTGAATGTACGACGGATACGTTGGCACCATTTCATCCTGACTGAAAACATAGCGTTTGGATAGCAATTGCAATGGCGAAGAAATGTAAATGTTCAATTTTCCAAAATGGTATTCACCACGTTCTGTTGGTCGGAGATGATATTGAAAATCATCTGTAGAAGCATTTTTTATGCTGCGTTTTATTTTAAAATTCCGAATTTGAAATTGATCCGGAATTTCATCAATAACTCTCGCAATTACCGTAAAAGTGTAAAAGTTTTTGATGGTAACGATTATCGGATTTTCATCACCGTTGGATAATTTTTCGGGTGTAATTCTCTCCGCTTCGATTCCGGTTTTTGTCGCAAACAAAATGATAAAATCCAAACCAAAAAACGACAACAAAATCAACAATAAATACCAAGCAGCATTGTATAAAGCTGGGAATATAAATGCCAAACAAAACACCACTATAACGGCCATTAGCGCATAGAAAAAGAGATTGTTAATGTATAATTGTTTGAGTAATTTCATTATATATTTACCTTGGAATTTCGATGCTTTCTATAATTTGTTTGATGATTTCGATGCTGGTTAAACCTTCCATTTCGCGTTCAGGCGTAACAATTACGCGGTGTTGTAAAACAGGAATCGCAGCATCTTTAATATCTTCTGGAGTTACGAAATCTCTTCCTCTAATGGCAGCAAATCCTTTCGCTGCATTCAAAATGGCTATCGAAGCTCTTGGGGAAGCGCCCAAATATAAAAACGCATTTTCACGCGTATTAATTACCAATTTGGCGATGTATTCTAAAAGGTTTTGCTCAACAATTATTTGCTTAACAATGTCTTGGAATTTTTGAATGTCTGCTCCAGAAAGTATGGTTTGAATGTTGTCTAATTTTCCGTGATTTTGAAGCGTGTGTTCTCTTTGAATGATGGTTACTTCTTCATTCAAATTCGGATAATCGACATTGATTTTGAAAAGAAAACGGTCCAGTTGTGCTTCCGGTAAACGGTACGTTCCTTCTTGTTCTATTGGATTTTGAGTTGCTAAAACGATAAACGGTTTTTCCAGTTCATAACAAGTTCCGTCGATGGTAATTTGACGTTCTTCCATCACTTCAAACAAAGCCGCTTGTGTTTTTGCTGGAGCACGATTGATTTCGTCAATCAAAATTAAATTGGAAAAAATCGGTCCTTTTTTAAATTCAAATTCCGATTTCTTCAAATCAAAAATCGAAGTTCCCAAAATATCCGACGGCATTAAATCGGGCGTGAATTGAATTCGGCTAAAATTGACAGAAAGTGTTTTTGCCAAAATTTTTGCCGTAATGGTTTTAGCAACTCCAGGAACACCCTCGATAAGAACATGTCCGTTGGATAAAAGTGCGACCAAAAGTTGATCGATCATTTTATGCTGACCAACAATTACGGTTTCCAATTCTTTTTTAATGTTAGCAACACCTTCGCTTAAAGGCGTTAAATCCAATCGAGATTGAAAATTCACTCCCGAAGTTTCTTCGTTGGAATGTTCCAAGTTGTTTTCTGTATTTTCCATTAGGTGGTTATTTTTTCTATTGCGTTATTTATTTCTATTAAATCTTCTTCAATGCTTTGGTTGTAACTCTTTCGTTGGTAGTTTATTAAACGGACAACTTTCTCAATATCTTCTAATTTTTTACCACTTTTTTGATGTAGTTTTTTGATGAAATTATCATCTAAAATTACAGTATCAATTAAGTATTCATTTCGGATTCTTTCTAAAAAGTAGATGATTTTTTTATCTACAATATTTTGATGATCACCTTCTTGATAGTATAAATTCCCGATAGTTTTCGTAAAATCTAACGTCGTGTTTGGCAATGGTGTAATGATGGGAACCACTCTTTGTCGTCTTTTCGCATTGAAAATCATAAAGACAAGAATTCCGATTAACGATAATAGCCAAGCCCATTTTAAAGCGGGTTGACTTAATATAAATCGCATTGGCGAATCGGAAGCAATTTCACCATTTTGATCTTTTACAAACCAAAGCAGCTTTCCTTTCGGAATATACGAAACCACATTTTCGGTGTATTTTGAATGATTGTCTTTCAATAAATGATAGTTGGTAAAGCAAACCGGTTGCGTATGCAAGTAGAAAAATCCTTGCTTGTACGCCACTTTTATAAAATTGACATTCTTCTTTTTGTTCATTTCTTGATAACCCAAAACAGTAGTTTGTAACGTATCTATTTTGTTGAAAAAGGAATTGCTTGCTCCAATATTAAAAAGGTATTTGGATTGCTTTAGATTTTTATTCGCAAAGGATAATTCAATTTCTTCTTCTTTCGACAATTCATTTGAGGTGGTAACATTCAAACTGTCTTCAAAAATTTGAGGAAAATCGGTAGCACTTATAAACGCAGTATTTCCGTGAGATACAAAGTAAAAAAGTTCATAGGTCGATTCTTTATCGATAGAATAATATTGCGAAATTGATAATACATTTCCTTTTACTTTATAGTTTTTTACCAATGTATCAGCATCGTAAAGCGGATCAAAATATTCGTAGGCTGTTTTACCGATTTTTTCTATTTTGTTGTTTTTTAAAAGTGATGGCGATTCGTTGTCAAAAACGTACAAACCAAACGGAATCTTATCTTTCAAATCATAAGTCGGATTCCAGTTTATTGGACGCGGTCGCACCGCATCAATATAAATGATAGCTACCAAAAGTAAGACAAGAAAAACGATGTATATTTTAACGGTTTTGTTCATTACTTTATGGATTGAATAGTGGCTTCAAAGGTTTTTTTCATGGATTCAAAACTAGATTCGGTTATTTCAAATTCGCCATACCAAATGTAATTGTACAAGTACGATAAGTAACTAAAATCATTTTTTAACGATTCTATTTTTATTTCATACCAGTAATCGGAATTGGTTTTTTCGGGATTCCAATCAATGATACTTTTCTCCGACATTTTTTTCAACAGCCATAAATAATAATACCGAATTGCCAATCGTTGATTGCCCGATTTTAGAGTCGATGCGATTAATTTTTCAAAGTCAACATGTTGTAAATTGCGTTCAATATCGTCGTGGTTGATTATTTTTTTTGTGGTTGATTTGCCGAAAATCCATTGACCTTCTTTGTTTAAATTAGCTTTGACAATTAAGTAAATGACAATTAAAATGATGATTGTAGCAATGATTTTCAAAGTAATATTTACGGCGTTATTGGAAACGTTATCCGACAATCCGAAAAGCCGTTTAAACCAATACGACAACCATTCTGTAAAGCGATCCCAAAGTCCTTTTTCGGCAACTTTGACTTCATATTGAAACGCATCATCTTTATATTTTTCTTTTAAATTCGGATTGAATTTCGGAGTTGTGACTTCCGAATTGTCTACTGTAATGTCTTTTTCAGTGTAGCGTACCGCATTTTTTTCGGCTACAGCCAAGGAATCCTGAGCGTTTATCGTAACACTAAAAAAGAAACATAAAAGGAGGAGTAATTTATTCACTATCGGCACCTATCAAATCAATAGAATCATTAGAAATCGAACTTTC
The DNA here is from genome assembly GCA_043772885.1 of Flavobacteriales bacterium. GTDB lineage: Bacteria > Bacteroidota > Bacteroidia > Flavobacteriales > Flavobacteriaceae > Flavobacterium. Next base: position 2,738 of record JAYVFV010000111.1, on the reverse strand, counting down.
GCTATTTTCAATATGGCTGTAATAAATCAACCCTTGATTGATTAAAAGCAAATTATTTAGAATGTAACTTACAATTACCGATATCACCATTACAATCGACATTATTATTGATATTGTAGAAAATGCATCTTCTTGAGAACCCGATTGTAGCGTAGTAAACATACTTGCCATTCCGAAAAGATAAGGAATCAACGTGAAAATAGAATTTACAATATAAAGGATAAAAATGATAGAAGTAGTAGCACCAATTATAGGCCAAAATTGTTGTTTTATAGTATCAAATCCATCACCCAAAGCGCTAAAGAAACCTTCATCCGAATTCATGTAATAGAAAAATGTCAAATGAATAAAGCTCGTCATTGCAGGCATCATAATTAGTAACAACGGAATTCCAATAATGATAAAACACAACATAACCAGCAATCCAAAGACAATCATCAGTAATGGAAAAAGGATAAAAATAGAACCGATAACAAATTTTATGATTTTCGGAATTCGTTTTTTCATTCCGATTAAAATGTCTTTTGCCGAGAAATGGAGTCCTTTTTTGCTGTCATACAAATCCAAATACACCACCGGAAATGTAAATTGAAACAATGAAATAACCAGAAATAGGAGTATTGCTCCGATGATTAGCGAAATCATTAATCCGAAATTGGCATTAAAAAAAGTACCTAAATCATTTTGTGGTGCATTTCCGTTTCCTAAAATTTTAGAAAATATAAAATCCATGTAAATTTTCGCAAAAAAGTAAATCAACACTACTGCAACGAGAAGTAATCCGCCGTTGATAATAAAAAACGTTTTAAAAAAATGCTTTCCTTGCACTTTAAAAAACTGAAAAGTGTCGTTGATATAATCGCTAAAATTTCTTTCTTTAAATAATTGGAACATTGGTGTTAATTTTTTTATGTACAAAATAAGGATAAATTAAATAGTAAAAGGAGATGATAGACAGTGTCGATAAGATAATAAAAACGCTTAACCAATGCGGCATGTCGAAAGAATAGCGTGTAATGAAACCTTCTAAAAACCCGGCTGCAATTGTAAACGGAATGGTGCTCAAGAATATTTTAAAACTGTCTTTAAAACCGGTTTTTAGCGAATTCAGTCTCGAATACGTTCTCGGAAATAGAATAGAAGCTCCGAGAATAAATCCGGCTGTCGATTCTATTACGATTCCGAAAATCTCCATAGAACCATGAATCCAAATACCTCTAACACTTTCCCAAAAAACACCTTGTTGGTAAAAAAAATACTGAAAAGAACCTAGCATAATACTGTTTTGAAGCATGACATAAAAGGTTCCGATTCCCAAGAAAATGCCGTAAATATAGCATCGTGCACCAACGTATAAATTGTTGAGAGTAATTCCGATAAAACCTCCCCAATTGCTTCCCGATTTGTATACGGCAACTGGATTTCCGTCTTTAATATTCTCCAAAGTCATGTTCACATAACTATCTCCCAGAATCAATCGAACGAAATCGGTGTCGTATTTTGCCGAGATTACGCCAATCGCAACACAACAAAAAAACATCAAAAAAGAGTACACCAAATACCTTCTGTATTGGTACACTAAAAGTGGTACTTCGGTGGAAAAAAAATAAACAAACCTGTTTTTATCTTCTCTTTTGGTCTTATAAATTTTTTGATATATTTGAGAAGCCAAATAATTTAAGTAGGTAACGGTCTTACTTTTAGGATAATAGGTTTGCGCATACGATAAATCATTGATTAAATGAATGTACAAACTTGCCATTTCATCAGGATTTTTTTTAGATTTGCCAAAAATTGCTTGCTCAAAGTCAAGCCATTTTTCTTTATTTTTCTTTATAAATGCTACTTCTCTCATTGAGTGCTAAAATAAAAAAATATGTCAGAATTAACGATAAATACCACACAAAATGTAAACATAAATTTTACCGCTGCTTCTGTGGGAGAACGATTGGGTGCTTTTTTACTCGATCTGCTGATTAAAATCGCGTATTTAATCGTTGTTGGATATTTTGTTTTTAATCTTATGGGATTGTCTGACTTTTTGGAAAAATTGGATAACTGGTCGAGAATGGCGATTATAATGTTGTTTTATTTACCGTATGCGTTTTATACTTTAACACTCGAATGTTTGCTCGAAGGACAAACGCTAGGCAAGCGAATTGTTAAAATAAAAGTGGTCAAAATTGATGGTTATCAAGCGAGTTTTGGTGATTATTTGACGCGTTGGTTGTTGCGTTTGATTGATATTTGGACGAATATGGGCGTTATCGGATTAATCTCGTTAGTTGTTAGTGAAAAAACACAGCGATTGGGAGACATGAGTGCAGGAACAGCAGTCATTTCCTTACGAAATAAAGTAACTATCAACAGTACAATTTTAGAAGATATTGGCGAAGAATACGTTCCGATTTATCCTTTAGTGATAAAACTTTCGGATAATGATGTGCGAATTATCAAAGAAACATTTAATCTGGCGATTACTAAAAATGATTTTGAGATAATCACCAAATTGAAAAATAAAGTAGAATCGGTAACCGGAATAAAAAATCAATCGGGAAATAACAACGATTTTATAAGAACCGTTTTAAAAGATTACAATTATTATACGCAGAATATGTAAGCAGGGAACCAATTTTGTGTAACAAAATTGTGTGATTCGCTTATTCCGAACTTGTTTTGGAATCCAGATAAAGTACGAAGTACAAAGTTAGAAGTACGAAGTACATATAGTGTGAAGT
>JAYVFV010000110.1:0-14565 GCA_043772885.1 Flavobacteriales bacterium | reverse complement strand
AAAACAAGACCTTGTGTGATTGTTTCACCCAATGAAATGAATAAGTACTTAAACACTATTGTTATTGCTCCGATGACGTCAAGTGTAAAGAAATATCCAACAAGGATTTCTGTAAACCATGATGGTAAAAAAGGAATGATTGTCATCGACCAAATCCGAACAGTGGACAAAAAAAGAATTGTAAAAGTGTTGGGGAAATTAAACAAGACTGAAATTAAATCTACTAAAGAAGTCATAAAAGAAACATTTGTTGATTAATAAACGATGGCGCTGATTTGTAATTAGTGCCATTTAGCCCAGATAGCAGTGAAAATCCTTTTGCAAAAGAAGTTTATTTTTTTCTTGTTGTAAAAGAGCGACCAATGGAAGCTACTTTTACAACCTAGAAAAAAGAACTTGTTTGCAAAAGATTGTAACGAATAGCTGGAAATGCTTCAAAAAAATAAAATAATTTCTAAAATCCACTTTTTATTTTCCATCAAGAGTACTACTTTTGCACATGCAACACAACGTACTTATTTTAGATTTCGGCTCGCAATACACACAACTTATTGCACGCCGCGTTCGCGAATTAAATATATTCTGCGAAATTTTTCCTTACAATCATTATCCAACCGATTTATCGTCGTACAAAGCAGTCATCCTTGGCGGAAGTCCATATTCGGTTCGCTCTGAAGACGCTTTGCAAATCGATTTATCGCACATTCGTGGTAAATTGCCTTTGCTCGCCGTTTGTTATGGAGCGCAGTATTTGGCGCATTTTTCGGGTGGCGAAGTAGCTTCTTCGAACACTCGTGAATACGGAAGAGCGAATTTGTCTTATATTAAAGAAGGCGAACTTTTCTTTGAAAACGTCCATCTGAATTCACAAGTTTGGATGTCTCACAGCGACACCATAAAGCATTTACCAACTAACGGAGTTAAGCTAGCCAGCACGCACGACGTAGAAAATGCAGCATACAAAATTGAAGGCGAAACAACGTATGCGATTCAGTTTCATCCCGAAGTGTATCATTCTACTGATGGTAAACAAATACTAGAGAATTTCTTAGTTAAAATAGCACATGTTCCTCAAAACTTTACGCCGAATGCTTTCGTTGATGATTGCGTAAATGACTTAAAAGAAAAAATCCAAAATGATAAAGTAGTTCTCGGACTTTCAGGTGGAGTCGATTCGACTGTTGCTGCTATTTTATTACACAAAGCCATCGGTAAAAACTTGTATTGTATTTTCGTCAACAACGGATTACTGCGCAAAAATGAATTCGAAAATGTACTTCATCAATACAAAGACATGGGATTAAACGTTAAAGGTGTAGATGCTTCGGCACGTTTTTTGTCAGCGCTGGCGGGCGTTGACGACCCCGAAACCAAACGAAAAATTATTGGTCGCGTTTTTATCGAAGTTTTTGATGACGAATCGAAAATTATTGAAGACGTATCGTGGTTGGCACAAGGAACAATTTATCCTGATGTTATTGAATCGGTTTCGGTAAAAGGACCATCGGCCACTATAAAATCACATCACAATGTGGGCGGTTTACCCGATTTTATGAAGTTGAAAATTGTAGAACCGCTTCGCATGTTGTTCAAAGATGAAGTGCGAAGAGTAGGAAAAACATTGGGAATAGATGACGAATTATTAGGGCGTCATCCGTTTCCGGGACCAGGATTGTCGATACGTATTTTGGGCGATATTACTCCAGAAAAAGTGCGTATCTTGCAAGAAGTCGATGCCATTTTTATTGATGGATTGAAGTCGCACGGATTGTACGATAAAGTATGGCAAGCGGGAGCGATTTTGCTTCCAGTAAATAGTGTAGGAGTAATGGGTGATGAACGAACGTATGAAAAAGTGATTGCACTTCGCGCCGTAGAATCGACAGACGGAATGACAGCCGACTGGGTACATTTACCGTATGAGTTTTTGATGAAAATATCGAATGAGATTATCAATAAAGTCAAAGGTGTGAATAGAGTAGTGTATGACATTAGCTCGAAACCACCGGCGACTATTGAGTGGGAATAAAGTTTGCAGTCTCGATTTACAGTTTTCAGTGAATTGTATTTAATATAAAATATATGTTGAAAAGAATTGGTTACATTTTAATTGTATTGTTTACGTGTTCGGTTTTCGGACAGAATTATACCAAGCATACCGTTGTTAAAGGAGAAACTATTACTACAATTGCTCAAAAGTACAAGGTCACACCCTATGATATTTACAAGCTAAATCCCGATTCTCAAAACGGAATTCAACTGAATTCGATTTTGTTAATTCCTAAAAGTACAGCAAAACCAACAGCAACTGCTTCGAAATTAATAACGCATGAAGTACTTCCGAAAGAAACCAAATACGGAATTGCCACTAAATACGGCATAACAGTCGATGAATTAGAAAGACAAAATCCAGAAGTTGTTACAAATCTTCCTATCGGCTTTCAATTAAAAATCAATAAAAATGTTCCTAAAAATGTTCCAGCAAAAGCAGTAATTACAGCAGAAAAACCGATTGTAAAATCGGAAAGTGTTTTTGAGTATACTGTCAAACCGGGTGAAACATTATATGGTTTAACGAAGTTATTTGCTATTTCTTCGGATAAGTTAATGGCTTTGAATCCGAGTTTATCAGAAGGTGTTAAAGAAGGAATGGTTTTAAAATTACCAGCTGCAATTACTTTTTCTAAAGAAGTAAAAAATAGTTCATTTGTCGACTTGACCAAATCGCTTTCCAATCAAAACAGAAAAGAATTAGTATTGCTTTTACCTTTTAATATATCCAAAATTGAAAGTGATACTTTGGTTTCGACTCCAGCTCGATTAAAGAAAGACAAATTCCTAAACATGACACTCGATTTCTATTCTGGAGCTTTAATGGCGATTGATTCGGCTAAAGTATTGGGAATGAACATCAATGTAAAAATATTTGATTCTCAAGAAACCAAGTCATCCTCCAATGCGGTTACCATCGCTCAGGAAAATGCGCAAAGTGCTGATGCAGTAATCGGACCTTTTTATCAAAATAACGTTGAGAGAGTAGCAGAAGCATTGGAAAGTAAAAACATTCCGGTTATTTCTCCGCTGTCAAAGGATTATGAAAAAGCATTTGTCAATTTATTCCAGGCAACACCAACAAACGATGCGCTAAAGGAAGCTATGTTTGATTATATGAGAAACAAAAACGGGAATATCATTGCCGTAATTGACCCCAAAAAACCAGATATCAAACAATACATAACTGAAAATCAAAAGGAGACAAAACTAGTTGGCTTAACCGAAAAAGGAAATTTCACAGCTGATAGTATCAGGAAATATTTTGTTAAAGATAAAATCAATTTTGTGGTGATGGAATCGGAAAGTTATTACACCATAACAACCACATTAAATGCGATGATGAATTCGATGAAAGATTACCAAGTACAATTGGTGGTATTAGAATCGAATGACATGTTGGATAATGAAGAAATTCCATTAGCGAAACTAACAAAACTTAAAATGACGTTTCCTTCGTTAACTAAGGAAAACGATACGGAAGAAGCGACTCGCTTTGAAAAAGCTTATAAAAAGAAAAATAGGGTGTTACCCAATCAATATGCTGTTAGAGGTTTTGATATTACTTTTGATGCGATGTTGCGACTCTCGCAAGAAAAATCATTTGAAGAATCGACGCAATCATCAGTAACCGAACAAGTAGAAAGCAAATTCGATTACTCCAAAAAAGTACTGGGTGGTTATGTAAATAAGGGAATTTATATCTTGTATTACAACACCGATTTAACAATAAAACAAGCAGAATAATGGCAACTTCAACGATAAAATATGTAGGCGATTTAAGAACCGTTTGTATTCATTTGCAATCGGGAACGCAAATTCTAACCGATGCGCCAACAGACAATCACGGTAAAGGGGAAGCGTTTTCACCAACCGATTTAGTAGCAACCGCATTAGGTAGTTGCATGGTTTCCATCATGGCTATAAAATCGAAAGATTTGAATGTGGATTTGAAAGATTCTACATTAGAAGTCAACAAAATCATGCAAGCCGAACCTCGAAAAATTGCTAAAATTATCGTGGTTTTAAACATGACCATTGCTCCCGATTCTAAAACCAAAATTATTTTGGAAAGAGCCGCAATGACCTGTCCTGTATTTTTGAGTTTGCATCCCGATATCGATAAGGAAATTACTTTCAACTGGAAATAAAGAAAAGTACGAAGTACAATATACGAAGTACGAATCTCAAAATAACAAAAGTAAACCATTGCGAACTTTGCGTAAAATCTTTGCGCACCTTGCGGTTAAATAAAAATGGATTCCCAACAAAAACAACTCATCAAACTCGCTCACACTAAAATGCCATTCGGTAAATACGAAGGATACTATTTAATCGATATTCCCGAGTATTACATTGTTTGGTACAGCAACAAAGGATTACCAAAAGGCGAACTCGGCGAACAACTCCAACTCATTTATGAACTCAAATTAAATGGTTTGGAAGAATTGATTCGCAACATCAAAAAACAATATCCAAAAATGTAATATCCAAAAATGGTATTTCTCAATAATTGTCAATTATCAATTATTAATTATCAATTTATAATCGTATTTTTGCCTCGTTTTTTACAACAACAAAACAACAACAACCAACTACAATGAATCAAACAAAATATATTTTTGTTACTGGCGGTGTGACTTCTTCCTTAGGAAAAGGAATTATTGCCGCATCTTTAGCAAAATTATTACAGGCACGAGGATATAGGACAACCATTCAGAAATTTGATCCTTATATCAATGTCGATCCCGGAACTTTAAATCCCTACGAACACGGCGAATGTTATGTAACCGATGACGGAGCAGAAACCGATTTAGATTTAGGTCATTACGAACGATTTCTTAACGTCCCCACTTCTCAAGCCAACAACGTTACAACAGGTCGCGTGTATCTTTCGGTAATCGAAAAAGAACGTCGTGGCGAATTCCTAGGGAAAACAGTTCAAGTCGTTCCGCACATTACCAATGAAATTAAAGAACGCATGCAATTGCTTGGTAATTCTGGCGATTTTGATATTGTAATTACTGAAATTGGCGGAACTGTCGGTGATATCGAGTCACTCCCTTACATCGAATCGGTGCGTCAATTGGTATGGGAATTAGGAGAACATAACGGAATCGTAATTCACCTAACGCTCGTTCCTTACTTAGCAGCAGCAGGTGAATTAAAAACAAAACCAACACAACACTCGGTAAAAACATTAATGGAAAGCGGAATCAAAGCCGACATTTTAGTGTGCCGTACCGAACACGAAATATCAGACGAATTGCGCCAAAAATTGGCTTTATTCTGCAATGTAAAACGCGAAGCAGTTATCCAGTCGATTGATGCTAAAACCATATATGAAGTCCCAAATCTAATGCTCGAAGAAGGATTGGATGTTGTCGCTTTAAAGAAATTAAATCTCCCTAAAAAAACAGCTCCCGATTTAAAGAACTGGAACACTTTTCTACACCGATTAAAACATCCAAAACACACTATTAATATTGGTTTGATTGGGAAATACGTTGAATTACAAGATTCGTACAAGTCGATTTTAGAAGCGTTTATCCACGCCGGTGCAGCCAACGAAACCAAAGTGAATGTGATTAGTATTCACTCCGAATACATCGATGATAGTAATGTGGCAGAAAAACTAAACGGAGTTGACGGAATCCTAGTAGCTCCCGGTTTTGGTGAACGTGGTATTGAAGGAAAAATAGCAACTGTGCAATTTGCTCGTGAAAATAACATTCCGTTTCTCGGAATTTGCCTCGGTATGCAAATGGCAGTGATTGAATACGGTAGAAATGTAGTTGGATTAAAAGATGCCAATTCCACCGAAATGAACGCCAAAACCAAAAATCCAGTAATCGATTTGATGGAAGCGCAAAAAACCATTACCGATAAAGGCGGAACGATGCGTTTGGGTTCGTGGAAATGCAACCTAAAAGAAGGAACTTTGGCACATCAAATTTATAGTAAAACACAAATCGATGAGCGTCATCGTCATCGTTATGAATACAATAATAAGTATGCGGCACAATTAGAAAAAGCAGGTTTAATAAGCTCCGGAACCAATCCTGATACTGGCTTGGTAGAAATTATAGAACTAAAAAACCATCCATTTTTCATCGGCGTGCAATACCATCCCGAATATAAAAGTACTGTGGCCAATCCGCATCCAATTTTTGTTAGCTTTGTAGCCGCAATGGTGAAAAATAAGAAGAAGTAAAAGTAGGAGCGAATGGCTTGGGCTTTCTTGTTTCCATTTTCCTGCTGCTTTCCCAAAACTTTTTTGACAAAAAGGTTTTTCCCTTGCATCAGGGCTATACAGCAAACTAAAGGTTATTAAATTAGTAGTTCTAAAAACATTTTTTTAAACTTGAAACATTAAACTTGAAACAAAAAAACAACTACAACGACAAACATAAATTGATTTAAAATCCCAAAATGGGAAATACACTATGGAAGAAAAGAAATTTGACAAAAATTCAATAATCGGTTTCGGATTAATATTCGTAATCGTGATGTGGATGATGTACAACAGTCAACAAACAGCACAAAAAGAACAAGCAGAAAAAGCCAAACAAGAACAACTTCAAAAACAGAAAAAAGCTGTAACGGTAACCGTTCCAACCAAGCAAATTGCCGTTACTGAGATTGATACAACAGTTAGCGATACGGCTAAACTTCAAAAACAACAAGCTACATTGGGAAGTTTTGCTTATTCAACTACTTTGCCTTCAGCAAAAGAAAACTTTACCGAAATTTCAAACGACTTAATGACATTGAAAATCGCTAATAAAGGCGGTCAAATTGCAGAAGTTTCCTTGAAAAATTTCGATAAAATCAAAAAGAATTCGGGCGAATTGGTGTCGTTAATCAAAAACAATAATGCCAATTTAAATCTGGAATTGCAAACCAAAGACAATCGCGTTTTAAATACAAAGGACTTGTTTTTCGAACCCACTTTAACCAAAGTTGGCGATAACCAAATCCTTTCGATGAAGTTAAAAACGAGTCCAACTGCGTTTTTAGAATACAAATACGTGCTAAAACCAAACGATTACATGCTCGATTTCGACATTCATTCGCAAGGTTTGATTAATACATTAAACACTTCAAAACCAGTCGATTTGTTATGGGAAGTTAAAACATTCCGTAACGAAAAAAGCATTTCTTACGAAAACCGTTATACCGAAATTTACTACGAGTACAATGACGGAAAAGTGGATTATGCTGGTTTAGGAAAACAAGAAGATGAATCGCCAGAGAAAGCAACTTTTGTCGCTTACAAGCAACATTTATTTACTTCTATTCTTTTAACAGGAACTCCAATTGATGGTGCAAAAGTAAGTTCTACCGATTTGGTTAACGACGATAAAAAAGACACTATTTATACGAAACATTTCAAATCTACTTTGCCGTTAGCATTTAAAAATGGAGAGTTAGATTATAAAATGAATTGGTATTACGGTCCGGCCGACTACAAAATACTAAACAAATACGATAAGAATTTAGAAGATACTATTGCCTTGGGTTGGGGAATATTTGGTTGGATAAACAAATTTATTTTTATTCCACTATTCGGATTTTTAAGTTCGTTCATGGGATTGGGAATTGCCATTATTATCTTTACGATTTTGATAAAAATAGCAATGTCGCCAATTACGTTCAAGTCGTTCTTATCGCAAGCGAAGATGAAAGTCTTACGTCCAGAAATTACAGAATTGGGAGAAAAATTCAAAAAAGACCCAATGAAGAAACAACAAGAAACGATGAAGTTATATAACAAAGCTGGAGTAAATCCGATGGCTGGTTGTATTCCAGCTTTAATTCAGCTTCCTTTTATGTACGCGTCGTTTCAATTTTTCCCGTCAGCAGTAGAGTTGAGACAAAAAGGGTTCCTTTGGGCAGACGATTTATCTTCATTTGATTCGGTGTTAAAATTGCCATTCAACATTCCGTTATACGGAAGTCACGTAAGTTTATTTGCGTTATTGGCTTCTATTGCGATTTTCTTTTACATGAAAATGACTTCTGGCGATCAGCAAATGCAAGCACCACAGCAAGAAGGTATGCCCGATATGGGAAAAATAATGAAAATTATGATTTACCTTTCTCCAATAATGATGTTAATTTTCTTTAATAATTATGGCTCCGGATTGAGTTTATACAATTTAGTTTCCAATTTAATCACTATCGGAATTATGATTGTCATTAAAAAGTATTTTATCAATAGCGATAAAATCCATGCTCAAATACAAGAAAACAAATTGAAAGAACCTAAAAAACAGGGTAGATTTCAAGCGAAATTACAGGAAGTAATGCAACAGGCAGAAGAGCAGAAAAAAATCCAACAAAAGAAAAAGTAATTCTTTTTAGTATAATTTAGGAGTTCTGTTTAAAGTCATCTTTTTGCAGAACTCTTTTTATAACACCACGGTGCGTCTTTTCCGCGTAGGCGGGAATCCACATATTGAAAATTGATTCCCGCCTGCGCGGGAAAGACTAAAGACTTAGTATACTCAATCGGAGAACATATAAAAGATAAAATCCAATAAATAAAACCCTATGAAAGTAATGATAATGGGATTTGGTAATATGGGAAAAACCTATGCCAACAGTTTTATAAGTTCTCGATTTATCAAACCAGAAGATATTCATGTTTTGGTTCGTGATGCGTCTAAAAGACAATCTGAAATCGGAATTCCAAATCAAAATTTTTCAGCAATTCCAACAACAAAAATCAGTGATTTTGACATTGTTATATTATCAGTTAAGCCTCAAGATTTCAAGGAATTATCAATAGCTATCAAACCTTTCATTAAAGAAAATCAATTGGTACTTTCTGTCATGGCTGGAGTTCCAATTTCAACCATTCAAAGTGAATTAAATTGTTTGAAAGTGGTTCGTTCGATGCCAAATATCCCAACGCAAATCGGAATGGGGATGACTGTTTTTACGGCTTCTACAAACGTAGACAGAAAGGAATTATTCATCATCCAAAACTTAATAAATACCACTGGGAAATCGGTTTATGTAGAAGAGGAGAAACTACTCAATGCGGCGACAGCAATATCGGGAAGTGGACCAGCTTACGTTTTTCACTTTATGAATGCGATGATAAAAGCAGCGGTCGAATTGGGATTTAACGAATCGGAAGCCGAATTGTTAGTCAATCAAACCTTTATGGGTTCTGTTGCTATTCAGAATAGTTATTCCATTTCAAACGAAGAATGGATTGCCAAAGTAGCGTCAAAAGGCGGAACCACCGAAAGTGCCTTGAAAGTTTTTAATGAAAACACGTTGACTAAAATTATTATTGAAGCTATTAACGCTGCGAATACAAGAGCAATTCAATTCGGTTCATAATAAATTTAATTTTTGGAACCATTCTTGTCATACTAAATTTAGTATTTTTAAGTTATTATCAAAAACATTTTTTATTCATGAAATATTTACTTTTTTTATTACTGTCATTAAATACAATTATTGCTCAAGAGTTCAATAAATTAGATGAAAAAGGATTGAAACACGGTGTATGGAAAGGCAATTACGAAGCTTCGAAACGACCTCGCTATGAAGGTACTTTCGAGCATGGTAAAGAAATCGGAATCTTTAAATTTTACGATGACACCAAAGCCAAAACCATAATCGCAACGAGAGAATTCAATCCTACAACCAATTCATGTTACACTATTTTTTACAATCAAAAGAACAATAAAGTTAGTGAAGGCAAATTGGTAAATAAGCTGTACGAAGGTGAATGGAAATACTACCATGAAGATTCGCCACTTATTATGACGACCGAGTTTTATGTAAAAGGAAAGCTAAACGGCATTCGAAAAGTATTCTATAAAAGCGAAAAAATTGCGGAAGAAACAAAGTATATAAATGGTGTAAAAGAAGGTAGTTATAAAAAATATGCAGAAAACGGAATCATATTAGAAGAATCCATTTATAAAAACGATCAGTATGAAGGTTTGGCTATTTTTAGAAGCGCCGAAAATGTTGTAACAGCAAAAGGTGTTTTCAAAAACGGTAAAAAAGTGCGTATGTGGGAGTTTACTAAAGAAGGTAAAACCACTAAAGAAAATATGGATAAACCACAAGGTAAAAAATTTGTCAAACCCAACCGATCTCCCGAATAATTACAAGTGTCCGATATTTAGATGTTAGGATCATTTTATCAACTACAGTTAGAGAAAGTACATTTAGGTATAGTGCGTCTTTCCCGCGCAGGCGGGAATCCATATATTGAAAATGGATTCCCGCCTGCGCGGGAAAGACGCAATGAAGGTATTAACCTCTAATCTAAAATTTTAAGAATTCTAAATTCTATATAGTCTTAATGTAGGTGCAAAGTTTTCGATACCCAATCAATATTATTTACCCAAGCATATGTTTTAACAATTAGAGCGCATGCTTTTTTTTATTATTTGCTGTAACTTTGCACTTCAAAAAATATATTTTTTTCAATGAAACGAGTTATCGTTGGACTTTCAGGTGGTGTTGATTCGAGTGTTGCAGCTTATCTTTTAAAAGAAGAAGGTTACGAGGTAATCGGACTTTTTATGAAGAATTGGCACGATGACTCTGTTACCATTTCTAACGAATGTCCGTGGCTCGAAGACAGCAATGATGCGCTTCTCGTTGCAGAAAAACTCGGAATTCCATTTCAAACCGTCGATTTAAGCGAACAATACAAAGAGCGTATCGTTAATTATATGTTTAGCGAATACGAAAAAGGACGAACTCCAAATCCAGATGTGCTTTGCAATCGCGAAATTAAATTCGATGTCTTTATGAAGATTGCTCTTTCGCTTGGCGCGGATTACGTGGCAACAGGACATTATTGCCAAAAAGGAATTATCGAAAAAGAAGGAAAAGAGACATTTCAATTGTTAGCTGGAAAAGACGATAATAAAGATCAATCGTATTTTTTGTGTCAACTTTCTCAAGAACAATTGAGCAAAGCGTTGTTTCCAATTGGCGAATTAACCAAACCACAAGTTCGTGAAATTGCCATGAATTTGAATTTAGTCACTGCCGAAAAGAAAGATTCTCAAGGTTTGTGCTTCATTGGAAAAGTCCGTTTGCCCGAATTTTTACAACAACAATTACAAGCGAAAGAAGGAATTATTGTAGAGATAGATGCTAATCATCACATTTATTCTCAAGTGAAACCTGTTTTTAATTCTCTTGAAGAGCAACTTATTTCCGAATCGACTTCGATACACTACACTCCAGAAATGGGAAAAATTGTCGGTAAACATCAAGGTGCTCATTTTTTCACTATCGGACAACGCAAAGGTTTGAATGTTGGCGGCACAAAAGAAGGATTGTTTATCATCGCTACCGATGTTAAAAACAATATAATTTATACAGGTCAAGGACATTCACATCCCGGTTTGTTTAAAAAAGCTTTGCGTATTCAATCTTCCGAAATTCACTGGATTCGAACCGATTTATCTTTAAATAATGGTGAAACGATGGAAGTTATGGCTCGAATTCGTTACCGTCAAGAATTGCAAAAAGCAACTTTACATCAATTTGAAAGTGGTTTGTACGTAGCTTTTGAAAATCCTCAATCGGCTATTACCGAAGGACAATTTGTAGCGTGGCATCTTGAAGATGAACTAGTTGGTTCGGGAGTAATTTCATAATATACATTTTCGTTTTATTTTTTGTACTTTTGGTGTAACCCAATTTTCAATGCTATGAAAAAAATAACCTGCTTATTAATTGTATTTATTTCTTTTTCAGCATTTTGTCAGGAAGATGCGTGGGTTTATTTTAATGATAAACCAAATGCAATAAGTCAATTGAATACACCTTTAAATTTTCTTACGCAACGCGCATTAGATAGAAGAACCAATCAAGGAATTGTATTAAACGTTAATGACGCTCCATTACATCAACCGTATATTGACCAGATTACAGTGGCTTCTGGAATTACTGTAAAAGCAAAATCAAAATGGTTGAATTGTCTTCACATCCGCGGAAGCGTAGCAAACATAAATGCTTTGACGTTTTTACCTTTTGTAAATCATGTTCGCTTTGCGGATGATGCATTGAATTCAAAAACTACAAATCCTAATCAAAGTAATCCAATCAATAAACAATTGGATGTTCAAACTTTTTTCAATTATGGTAATTCAGCAAATCAAATTCAAATGCTCAATGGTCATTTATTGCATCAAGCGAATTATACAGGCACAGGGAAAATCATTGCGGTATTGGATTCGGGATTTATCAATGTTAATACAACGGCACCATTCCAACGATTATTTACAAATAATTTAATTCTTGGCGGATACAATTACGTCAATCAAAGTACCGATGTGTATGCGTTACACAATCACGGAACCATGACGCTTTCGTGCATGGGCGGTTTTGTAGATGGCGAATTGGTAGGAACTGCTCCCGATGCCATGTACTATTTATTTGTAACCGAAGATGTTTCTGAAGAAAATCCTGTGGAAGAGAGTTATTGGGTGGAAGCTGCAGAAGAAGCAGATCGTTTAGGCGCTGATGTAATTTCAACCTCTCTAGGTTATTATCAATATGATAATCCAAATTATAGTTACCAATATTCTGATTTGACTGGAAATACAGCATTTGCATCACAAGGTGCCAATATTGCTTTTAGCAAAGGAATGATTGTAGTTGCAAGCGCAGGAAATTCTGGTAATAATGTAGAGCCATTTAATCACGTTGGAGTTCCCGCCGAAGCAACAAATGTTTTGGCAGTTGGAGCAGTAAAATTCGATGAAACGTATGCCAATTTTAGTTCTATCGGTCCAAGTTTTGACGGGAGAGTGAAACCCGATGTGATGGCAAAAGGGCAAGCGGCTGTGATAGCAAACACGGCTGGAACAATTCAAACGGCTAGCGGAACTTCTTTTTCTTGTCCGATTATGGCGGGAATGATTGCTAGTTTCTGGCAAGCTGTTCCGAATTTAACAAATCAACAAGTGGTAACTCTTGTAAAACAATCTGCCGATAGATTCACCACTCCAAATGTGCAATTTGGTTATGGAATTCCCGATTTTCAATTAGCACTTCAAATGGCTTTGCTTTCCACGAATGAAAATCAACAAGCACAATTTCATTTTTTTCCTAACCCAACAAGTACTGCGGTGACTTTTGTAAATCCCAATTTTATTGTTGGAAACACCATGCAATTCTACAATAACTTAGGTCAATTGGTGTTGTCTAAAGTAATTGAAAATCCAGTTCAAACCGTATCTTTAGAAAGTTTAAATTCGGGCGTTTATTATTTTACAATAGCAACTTCTAATAACACTTTTCAAGGAAAAATTATTAAAAATTAATAGAATCTACAAAAATCAAATTTGTAGAATCTGAAACGAGTTCAGATTAAATGAATAAAATTACGCAACTTTTCAATATTCAATATCCTATTATCCAAGGCGGAATGATATGGAACAGCGGATACAAATTAGCAAGTTCAGTTAGTAATTCAGGAGGTTTAGGGCTTATAGGTGCTGGTTCAATGTATCCTGAAGTTTTGCGAGAACACATCCAAAAATGTAAAAAAGCAACCGATAAACCTTTCGGGGTTAACATACCGATGTTGTATCCGAATATTGAAGAAATCATCACTATCATTGTGGAAGAAGGAGTGAAAATTGTTTTCACATCGGCAGGAAATCCAAAAACATGGACGGCTTTTTTAAAAGAAAAAGGAATCACAGTAGTGCATGTGGTAAGCAGTTCAAAATTTGCTTTAAAAGCGCAAGAAGCTGGCGTTGATGCGGTCGTAGCCGAAGGGTTTGAAGCTGGCGGACACAACGGTCGTGAAGAAACAACAACGCTAACGCTAATTCCGATGGTGAAAGAAAATATAACAATTCCGTTAATCGCAGCAGGTGGAATCGCAACAGGACGAGGCATGTTAGCTGCAATGGTTCTCGGTGCCGACGGCGTTCAAATGGGAAGTCGTTTTGCGGCATCAATCGAAAGTTCATCACACGATAATTTCAAGAAAACCATCATCGAAATAAAAGAAGGCGATACACAATTAACGTTAAAAGAATTGGCTCCTGTTCGACTAATTAAGAATAAGTTTTTCAATGATATTCAAGACTTGTATGCTAAATGTCCAACTAAAGAAGAACTCGAAAATTTATTGGGAAAACGTAGGGCAAAACGTGGGATGTTTGAAGGCGATTTAGTGGAAGGTGAGTTAGAAATCGGTCAGATAGCCGGATTAATCCACGATATAAAACCAGTAGATGCAATTGTAAAAGACATCATAGCCGAATTTGAATTGGCAAAACAAGAAATAAATAATTTATGAAAAAGGCAGTTTGGTTATTGATTTTCGGAAGTGTTTTGCTTTCACAAGCACAGGAACGTCCAAAATTAGTCGTTGGAATTGTCGTTGACCAAATGAAAATGGAATACCTGTACCGATTCAATTCTGATTTTTCCGAAAACGGTTTTAAACGATTGCTGAACAATGGTTATACTTTTCATAATATGCATTACAATTACATGCCA